>NZ_PKOI01000010.1:0-179912 GCF_002870055.1 Herbaspirillum sp. BH-1
GGGGGAAGGGCGTGGCAGCTTGGTTCATGAACGGAAATGGTCGAAGGAATCCGGCGTGTCCTGCAGGGGTTCGCCTGCCGCATCCAGCAGGCGCAGGCCGGCAGCCGCATCGATGCTGCCGATGCGGGTGACCGGCGTGCCGGCGGCCTGGGCGGCCTTGTAGACGGCGTCGCGCTGGCGTACCGGAGCGGTGAAGCAGAGTTCGTAATCGTCACCACCGGAGAGCGTGAAGCGGCGGCGCAGGTGCAGGTCGCGCTGCTGCAGCGCCGGGCCGGGCGGCAGGGCGTCCACGTCCAGCGTCGCGCCGACGCGGGAGCGCGTCAGGATGTGGCCGAGGTCACCGGCCAGGCCATCCGAGATATCGATGGCGGCGTGGGCGATGCCGCGCAGGGCCAGGCCCAGTGCCACGCGTGGGGTCGGTGCGTGCATGCGCGGCGCGGCGACGGCTAGTTCTTCCGCATTGACGGCCTGGTCCTCGCTGAATTCGTGGCGATAGCCGGCCAGTGCCAGGCGCGCATCGCCCAGGCTGCCGGAGACCCAGAGATCGTCACCGGCGCGCGCGGCGTCGCGGCGCAGCGCCTGTTGCGGCGGCACTTCGCCGAACACGGTGATGCTGATGGTCAGCGGCCCCTTGGTGGTGTCGCCGCCGATCAGTTCGCAGCCATGTTCATCGGCCAGCGCCAGCATGCCCCGGGAAAACGGCGCCAGCCATTCGGCGCGGGCTTCCGGCAGGGCCAGCGCCAGCGTGAAGGCGATCGGCTGCGCACCCATGGCGGCCAGGTCGGACAGGTTCACGGCCAGGCACTTGTGGCCCAGCGTGGCGGGATCGGCATCGGGGAAGAAGTGGCGGCCGGCGACCAGCATGTCGCTGGAAATGGCCAGTTGCATGCCCGGTGCCGGTGTCATCAGCGCGCAGTCGTCCCCCACGCCGAGCGCCGTGCGGCTGTCGGGGGCGGGTGGGCGGCTGAAATAGCGCGCAATGAGTTCGAATTCGGAAAGCATGGGGCCGATTGTAACCAATCCGTCATGGCTTCAGGCGCACAATATCCGTCAGTTCTTGTGTGCGCATTGTGAATTGCTGCGGTGCAGCGAAAGCCGGCCGGGAGGGCGCTATCCAGGCTAGTCCCGTGTGTTCCTCAAAGTCTAGGGGTTTTCCCCAATACCCGTCATTGGGTGGCGGTGGCAGCCTGTCGTGCCGGAAATCAAGCTGTGCGCAAATGCGCACATCACACGGTAACCGGACGTCATCTGCCCGCTGAAAGGCCATGTTCGCGAACATCATGTGCCATTGGTGAAACGCCGCAAAGCCAGTCCCGAAAAGGCTTTGCGCGGGGCAGCATAAGGCCGTCGGCCTATGATTGAGGGCCGACCTCTGCTAGAATCGACCCCCTTCGCAAGTCAACTAGAGAATACAGAGTTATGGATTCGATGATCAGTAAGAAAGAAGAAGTGCGTCAGCAACTTCGTCAGGCAGCGCTGGATTACCACGAGTTTCCGACCCCGGGCAAGATCGCGGTCACGCCCACCAAGCTGCTGACCAACCAGCGTGATCTCTCCCTCGCGTATTCTCCCGGCGTGGCCGCGGCCTGCGAAGAAATCGTGGCCGACCCGCTCAACGCCTTCCGCTACACCGCCCGTGGCAACCTGGTGGCCGTCATCACCAACGGCACCGCCGTGCTGGGCCTGGGCAACATCGGTGCGCTGGCTTCCAAGCCGGTGATGGAAGGCAAGGGCGTGCTGTTCAAGAAGTTCGCCGGCATCGACGTCTTCGACATCGAAATCAACGAAACCGACCCGGACAAGCTGATCGACGTCATCGCGGCCCTGGAGCCGACCTTCGGCGGCATCAACCTGGAAGACATCAAGGCCCCCGAGTGCTTCTACATCGAGCGCAAGCTGCGCGAGAAGATGAAGATCCCGGTCTTCCACGATGACCAGCACGGCACCGCCATCATCGTCGGCGCCGCCATCCTGAACGGCCTCAAGGTGGTCGGCAAGGACATCAAGAACGTCAAGCTGGTGGTCTCCGGCGCGGGCGCGGCAGCGCTGGCCTGCCTGGACCTGATCGTCGACCTCGGCTTCCCGATCGAGAACATCTACGTCACCGACCTGGCCGGCGTGGTCTACAAGGGCCGCAAGGAACTGATGGACCCGGACAAGGAGCGTTTCGCCCGCGAAACCGATGCCCGTACCCTGGCCGAAGTGATCCCCGATGCCGACATCTTCCTGGGCCTGTCGGCCGCAGGCGTGTTGAAGCCGGAGATGGTCAAGCAGATGGCGGCCCGTCCGCTGGTGCTGGCCCTGGCCAACCCGACCCCGGAAATCCTGCCCGAAGAAGTGATGGCCGTGCGCGACGACGCCATCATCGCCACCGGCCGTTCGGACTATCCGAACCAGGTCAACAACGTCCTGTGCTTCCCCTACATCTTCCGTGGTGCGCTCGATTCGGGCGCCACCACCATCACCCGCGAGATGGAGATCGCCACCGTCCACGCCATCGCCGAGCTGGCCCAGGCCGAGCAGTCCGATATCGTGGCCGCCACCTATGGCATCGCCAACCTGTCCTTCGGCCCGGAATACATCATTCCCAAGCCCTTCGACCCGCGCCTGATGATCAAGATCGCGCCGGCCGTGGCGCGTGCTGCCGAGAGCTCCGGCGTGGCCGCCCGTCCGATCCAGGACATGGATGCCTACATCGAGAAGCTGGAACAGTTCGTCTACCACAGCGGCACCTTCATGCGCCCGATCTTCCAGGTCGCCAAGAAGGCCGCCGAAGCCAACAAGCGCATCGTCTACGCCGAAGGTGAAGAAGAGCGCGTGCTGCGCGCGGTGCAGGTGATCGTCGATGAAAACCTGGCCAAGCCCATCCTGGTGGGTCGTCCGGAAGTGCTGGAACAGCGCATCAAGAAGTTCGGCCTGCGCCTGCGCCCCGGCACCGACTTCGAGGTCATCAACCCCAACTTCGACAATCGCTACCGCGACTACTGGCAAAGCTTCCTGGAGATGTCCCGTCGCAAGGGCGTCACCGAGCAGTACGCCAAGCTGGAAATGCGTCGCCGCCACACCCTGATCGGCTCCATGGCGATCCACAAGGGCGATGCCGACGGCATGATCTGCGGCACCTACGGCACCACCCAGCTGCACCTGCACTACATCGACCAGGTCCTGGGAAAGCGCGAAGGCGTCAATGTCTATGCCGCGATGAATGCGGTGATCCTGCCCAATCGCCAACTGGTGATGGTGGACACCCACGTCAACGAAAACCCCAACGCCCGCGAGCTGGCCGAGATCACCATGCTGGCTGCCGAGGAAATGCGTCGCTTCGGCCTGCACCCGCGTGCCGCCCTGCTGTCGCACTCGAACTTCGGTTCCAGCAACAGCGAATCGGCCCGCAAGATGCGCGAAGCGCTGGGCATCCTGCGCGAGATCGCACCGGACCTGGAAGTGGATGGCGAAATGCACGGCGACACCGCGCTCGAATCCAAGCTGCTGCATGCAGTGATTCCGGATTCGCCGTTGAAGGGTGACGCCAACCTGCTGGTCATGCCCAACATCGATGCCGCCAACATCGCCTACAACCTGCTCAAGACCGCATCGGGCAACGGTGTGGCGATCGGCCCCATCCTGCTGGGTTGTGCCAAGCCGGTGCATATCCTGACGCCGTCGGCCACCGTGCGCCGCATCATCAACATGACCGCCCTGTGCGTCATGGATGCGCTCTCGGAGCGTTGATGGCACGCTGATGGCGCATTGATTCAAGCGCAAGACCGCGAAGGCGGCGCATGTCGAACAGACATGCGCCGTTTTTTTTCGTCCCGTCCAGCGGGGTGGTCAGGATGGATTCCCGGACATGCGGCGCGGCAGCATTCCGGGAATCCGCCCGGACGCCTGCACGTTTTTATCTGCCATGGAAATGAAAATACAATTAAATCAATGACTTACGTATTTTCGAGACCCTGCCTGGTTGTTGGCACGAAGCCTGCAATAAGAGCCACAAAACAAAAGCAAAAACGGAGACAGACCTCTGATGCGGGCCAGCATCGTCCACACCCTGACGGCTGCTTGCGTCGCTCTCCTGATTGCCTTGTTCCGGTTCCACCAAAAGCAAGATGACCCGCCGCACGACCGACGCGCCAGCGCCGGGAAGGAGCGGCCCACACAGGAGATATCCATGAGCGACAACGTCAAACTGAGCGCGGCAGAGTACCGCAAGCGCATCTTCGCCATCCTCGGCGCATCCTCGGGCAACCTGGTCGAATGGTTCGACTTCTATGTCTATTCCTTCTGCGCGATCTACTTCGCGCCGGCCTTCTTCCCCAAGGGCGACCCCACCAGCCAGTTGCTCAACACGGCAGGCGTGTTTGCCGCCGGCTTCCTGATGCGCCCCATCGGCGGCTGGCTGTTCGGCCGCATCGCCGACAAGCATGGCCGCAAGACCTCCATGCTGATCTCGGTGCTGATGATGTGCGGCGGCTCGCTGGCCGTGGCCGTGATGCCGACCTACGCCACCATCGGTGCCTGGGCTCCGGCCCTGCTGCTGCTGGCACGCCTGTTCCAGGGCCTGTCGGTGGGCGGTGAATACGGCACCTCGGCTACCTACATGAGTGAAGTGGCGCCCAATGGTCGTCGCGGCTTCTTCGCCTCCTTCCAGTACGTGACCCTGATCGGCGGCCAGTTGCTGGCCGTGCTGGTGCTGTTCGGCATGCAGCAATGGCTGACCAAGGCCGAGCTGATGGCCTGGGGCTGGCGCGTTCCCTTCGTGCTGGGCGCGGTCGGTGCGCTGGTGGCGATGTACCTGCGCAGCTCGCTGGCCGAGACCTCGTCGGCCGGTGCACGCAAGAAGAAGGACGCCGGCACCTTGAAGGGTCTGCTGCAGCACAAGCGCGCCTTCCTGAACGTGGTCGGCTTCACCGCCGGTGGGTCGCTGATGTTCTACACCTTCACCACCTACATGCAGAAGTACCTGGTCAACACTGCCGGCATGGACCCCAAGGTCGCCAACGGCGTCATGACCGGCGCGCTGTTCGTCTACATGATCCTGCAACCGATCTTCGGCGCCATCTCGGACAAGATCGGCCGTCGCAATTCCATGCTCTGCTTCGCCTTCTTCGGCATGATCGGCACCTTCCCCATCCTGCACTTCCTGAAGGATGTGAGCAGCCCGGGCGTGGCCATGGCGCTGGCCATCCTGGCCCTGACCATCGTCAGCTTCTACACCTCCATCAGTGGCCTGATCAAGGCCGAGATGTTCCCGCCCGAAGTGCGCGCCCTGGGCGTGGGCCTGTCCTATGCGGTGGGTAACGCCATCTTCGGCGGTTCGGCCGAGTTCGTGGCGCTGTCGCTGAAGTCGGCTGGCGTGGAATCGGCCTTCTACTGGTATGTCAGTGCCCTGTGCCTGGTGGCCCTGATCATCAGCCTGCGCATGCCCGACCCGCAACGCCATGGCCACCTCAAGGGTGATGTCGCCATGAACCCGGACGAGCAAGATACCGCCGAGCCGGGCAAGCTGCACAAGCCGGCCTGATTGGTGTAACGCCAGCATCAGCGCAGGTTCAGCGCGGCAGCTTCGGCGGTCGCGTTATCATGTGGCCTTCAACGCGGCGCCCAGCGGGGCGCCGCGCTGCTTTTATCCCCGCGGACCTGTCATTTCGAACGCATGCGAGCCAGACGCAACCTGCTGATCCTGATCCTGTTCTTCGCCACCACGCTGCTGGTGTGCGGGATCACCTATCGCGTAGCCCTGCGCAAGGCGGCGACCGACCAGCAGAACATGGGCGCGGCGCAATTGCAGATCGCCGCGCTGGACCTGGAATCGATCCTGCAGAAGTACGAGGCCTTGCCCTTTGCCCTGGGCTTCCAGACCGATGTGCGCCAGGTCCTGCAGCATCCCGAGGACGCCCTGGCGGTGGATCGCCTGAACCGCGCCTTCAAGACCATCCAGCAGCAATCCCGGGCGGTCAATATCTTCATGCTGGATCGCCGTGGACTGACGCTGGCGTCCAGCAACTGGGACGATGAGTTCAGCTTTGTCGGGCGCGACTTCGGTTTTCGCCCCTACTTCCGCGAGGCAGTACAGGGGCGGGCAGGGCGCTTCTACGGCATCGGCAATATCTCCAGCGAGCCGGGCTATTTCATCGCGCAACCGATCTACCGGCGCCAGGACCAGGCCGAGGGTGACCTGCCCATCGGCGTCATGGTGGTCAAGGTGGACCTGGCCGAATTCGAACATACCTGGCGCAGCAGCAGCGATCCGATCACCCTGACCGATGCCGGCGGCGTGGTCTTCCTCTCCAACCGGCCGGAATGGAAATACCACAGCTTGCAGGCCCTGAGCGCGCCGGTGCAGCAGGAGCTGGCCGGCACCCACCAATATGCGGACCTGCCCATCACTCCGGTGACGGCGCTGCCGCCGGCCCTGCAGCGCGGCTTCGGCACCCACGTCTCACGCACGGTGGGGCGGCTGGGCTGGCAGCTGATGCTGTTTCCCTCGCAGGCGCGCATGCAGCGCACGGCCATGCTCTCCACCATGGCCGCCGCCCTGTTCATGCTGGCGCTGGCCATTTCGCTGCTGGCCTGGTACCAGCACCGGCGCCGCCTGCAGGAGCGGCTGGAGTCACGCGATGCCCTGCGCCGCGCCGCCGAGGAACTGGATCAGCGCATCGCCCAGCGCACCGAAGAACTGACCGCCGCCAACCAGGCCATCGCCACCAAGTACGCCAAGCTGCAGCAGACCGAAAGCCTCTTGCGCAGCACCCAGGACGAGCTGGTCCAGGCCGGCAAGCTGGCCATGCTGGGGCAGATGGCGGCCGGCGTCACACACGAGCTGAACCAGCCGTTGGCGGCGATCCGCGCCTTTGCCGACAATTCGGTGAAGTTCCTGGCCCGTGGCCAGCAGGCCCAGGTGGCGGAAAACCTGCAACACATCAGCAGCGCCAGCGCCCACATGGGCCGCATCATCGGCCAGTTGAAGGGCTTTGCGCGCAAGAGCGGCGATGCGCCGGTGGCGGTCGATCTGCGCCAGGCCATCGAGGCCTCGGTGCTGCTGCTGTCGGGCGACTTCGAGAAGCAGGGCGTCGAAGTGCGCATCGAACTGCGCGAAGCCGTCCACGTCACCGGCGACGTGGTGCGCACCGAGCAGGTCCTGATCAATCTCTTGCGCAATGCCCTGGATGCCGTTGAAGAGGCGCCGCGCAAATGCGTCTGCGTGCTGCTGGAGGTCGATCACGCCCAGCGCCAGGCGGTGCTGCGCATCCGCGATTCCGGTACCGGCATTGCCGACGAGGTGGCCCCGCACCTGTTCGAACCCTTCTTCACTACCAAGTCTTCCAGCAAGGGCCTGGGGCTGGGACTGGCGATTTCCTCATCGATCGTGCAAGCCATGAATGGTCAGTTGAGCGCGCATAATCATGAACAAGGCGGCGCCGAATTCGTGGTGCGCCTGCCCCTGTTGAAGACGGAGAATTGATGGACAGACCAAGCGGCGCCCAGAGCGCCATCCTGATCGAGGACGAGCAGGCCGTGCGCCACGCCACCGCCCAGGCGCTGGAGCTGGAGGGTTTTACGGTGACCGCCTGCGCCAGCGCCGAGCAGGCCCTGCCTTTGCTGACCCGCGACTTTGCCGGCGTGCTGGTGACCGATGTGCGCCTGCCGGGCTGGTCCGGTCTGCAGGTGCTGGCGCATGTGGTGGCCATCGACCCCGACCTGCCGGTGATCGTGGTCACCGGCCACGGCGACGTCGGCATGGCGGTGGAGGCCATGCGTGCCGGCGCCTATGACTTCGTCGAAAAACCCTTCAGTTCGGACGGCCTGCTGGAGATCGCCCTGCGCGCCCAGGAAAAGCGCAGCCTGGTGCTGGAAAACCGCCGCCTGCGCGAAGCCTGGGCGCATGACCCGGAACTGCCACCGCTGGTCGGCCAGTCGCCCGCCATCGAACGCGTGCGCACGCTCATCCGCAGCCTGGGGCCGGCCGACGTGGATGTCCTGATCAACGGCCAGACCGGGACCGGCAAGGAAGTCGTGGCGCGCCAGCTGCATGCCGCCAGCGGCCGCAAGGGGCCGTTCGTGGCCCTCAATTGCGGCGCCTTGCCGGAAACCGTGTTCGAGAGCGAAATCTTCGGCCACGAAGCCGGCGCCTTCACCGGTGCGCAAAAGCGTCGCGTCGGCAAGCTGGAATATGCCGACGGCGGCACGCTCTTCCTCGATGAGATCGAAAGCATGCCGCTGGCCTTGCAGGTCAAACTGCTGCGCGTGCTGCAGGAGCGGCGCCTGGAGCGCCTGGGCGGCAACGAGTCGGTCGCCATCGATTGCCGCGTGATCGCCGCCAGCAAGGCCGACCTGCTGAAGCTGGCCGGCGAGGGCCAGTTCCGCGAAGACCTGTACTACCGCATCGGCGTGGTCGCCATCGACCTGCCGGCGCTGAACCAGCGCAGCAGCGACATCCCGCTGCTGCTGGCGCATTTCTGCCAGGCGGCGGCGGTGCGTTACCGGCGCGAGTCGCCCCCCTGGACGGCAGCGCAGATGCAGCAGTGGCAACAGCGCGACTGGCCCGGCAACGTGCGCGAGCTGCGCAATTTCGCCGACCGCTGGGTGCTGGGCGTGGAACAGATTGCCGGCCTTGGTGCGCCGGCCGGCGACCTGCCGGCGTCCCCCTTGCCGGAGCAGGTGGAACAGTTCGAAGCCGGCCTCATCGCCGCCGCCCTGAAGGACAGCGAGGGTAGCGTGGCAGTGGCCGCCGAACGATTGGGGATTCCGCGCAAGACGCTCTACGACAAGATTCGCAAGTACCAGCTGGCGGCTGCCTGACCTGACTGCCTACGCGCAAAACGCCAATCACAGATCGCCAATAGAAAACGCCGCTGCGAAGTGCTCGCAGCGGCGTTTGCTTGCCTGCTTACCTGGTTACTGATGGATCACGCCAGCAAGTTCAGTCCTTCTGGTATTGCGGCGAACGCGGGCCGTACAGCAGTCCGTTCTGGCTGCCGGCACGCAGCAGGCGATAGCTGGTGATACCGGCCATCTTGTAGCTGGTGTCGCTGGCGGTGTTGATGATCTGGTTGACCATCGCCGACACCAGCACGCCGAGCAGTCCGCCGCCGGAGTTCTGTTGCTGCTCCAGGCTGGACGCCCTGGCCGATCCCTCCCACAGCAGCTTGCCGGAGCGCAGGTCGACCAGCTTGGCATCGGCCGACACCAGGGTTTCACTCTGCACCACCTTATAGGCGGTGCCGTAGTTGGTGATGGTCATGTACAGCGCGGTGTCCGCACCAAAGATCTGGCGCAGCTTGGCCGGCGGCAGTTCCTGGATGTCCGTCGGATTGCTCAGGCCGTTCTGCTTGAAGGTCTCCGCCGCCAGCGAGACCGGGATCACGTAGTAACCCGATTCTGCCAGCGGTTGGGTGGCCTGGGACATCAGGCCGTAGGGTGCGATCACTTCCGACGAATTGTTCACCGGTGGCAGCACCAGGATCGAGGCCGGGCGGGCGGCCTTGAACTCGGCGTAGTCATAGGGCTTCTTCTGGGTGGCGCAGCCGGTGGCCAGCAGCACCAGCAGGGTAGCGGCGAGGCTCTTGAATGTGCCCGAAATCATTTTGCTGCTCCCTTCTTGTAGTTACGCATCAGGAAATCCATGTAGGCGGTCGATTCGGGGAACAGCGCCTTTTCGGTCTGCAGTTCCTGGATCAACTGGTCTTCCTTGCCGATGGAGGCGTACAGCATGCCCAGGTGGGCGTGATAACCAGGGGGAACGGCGTCGCCGCTGGCGCGGATCTTCTGCAGGTTTTCTTCCAGCGCAGCGATCTCGGCTTCATTGCCGTTGCCTTCGGTCTTGAAGTGTTCGTAGAGCTGGTCCTGGTAGTTGCCCCAGCCGTACAGGGACTTCTGTGCGTGATTGGCGCATCCGGTGAGTACCAGCGCCAGGCCGAGGGCGAAGCCTGCGGCAAGCTTTGTCTTCATCATTGGGTTACTCGCTTCCTGTGGGGGAATCAGGGCTTCCAGGCGCCGGAATCGATACCGGTCACCAGTTTCTGGACGGCTTCGCGGATGGCCAGGTCAAGCACCTTGCCATTGAGCGTGGAGTCATAGCTGGCGGTGCCGCCGAAGCCGATGATCTCGCGATTGTCCAGGCTGTATTCCCCCGCACCCTGGGTCGAATAGACCACCTGCGAGGTATTCACGTCCACGATGTTCAGGTTGACCTTGGCGTAGGCGACCTGCGACTTGCCGCGGCCGAGGATGCCGAACAGCTGGCGGTCGCCGGTTTCCTTGCGGCCGAACTCGGTGACGTCACCGGTGACCACATAGCTGGCACCCTTGAGGGATTGCGCCTGCTTGTTCAACTGGGCTTCCTGTGCCAGTTCGTTCATGTTGTCGCGATCCATCACCGAGAAGCGATTGCTCTGCTGCAGATGGGTGATCAGGATGGTCTTGGCCTGGCCGCCGAGACGGTCGACGCCGTCCGAGAAGATGCCGCGCAGATAGCTGGAACGGTTATCGAACTTGCCCACCGCGATCGGGCTGCGTGCGCCCTGATAGGCCTGGTTGGCGCTGGCCACCTGGGCCACTGGCAGACTGCGTGAACTTTCCGTGGCGCAACCCCCGAGCACGGAAACCATGGCGATAGCTGCCACGGTGGTGACATACCTAGTGATCATAAGTTTTTTTTCCCCGATTTATTAATAGAAATGGTCACCCCAAAGCGACCAGGACTGCCTCGAAAAGAGCCCACAGAGAGCGTGGTGCTCCTCCGAGCCTCGGAGTTTATCAAAGGAAAGTATTAGAAATCTCAAGTGAAAAACTTAATTTTTGCTATTCATTGCTATTCATTGCTATTTGCGCAAGAAAGGCGATGTGTCCCGATAGATAAGCGTAGCCGTCAGCATGTTCGAAATCCGGTTCATAATGTCGCCGTTGAAACTTAATATTTGAGGCGACTCCCCCCATGCGCGACATCATCAATGGCTTCCTGCGCTTCCAGCAGGACGTCTTCCCCTCCCGCAAGGAGCTGTTCAAGACCCTGGCCACCGGGCAGACACCCAAGGCCCTGTTCATCTCCTGTTCGGACAGCCGCATGGTGCCGGAGCTGGTCACCCAGCGCGAACCGGGCGACCTGTTCGTCATCCGCAACGCCGGCAACATCGTGCCGTCCTTCGGCCCCGAGCCGGGCGGCGTGAGTGCCACGGTGGAATACGCGGTGGCGCAGTTGAAAGTCTCCGACATCGTCATCTGCGGCCACTCCGACTGCGGCGCCATGACCGCGGTGGCGACCTGTGCCTGCCTGGATCACATGCCGGCCGTGCGCAACTGGCTGCACCATACGGATGCGGCCCGCATGATCAACGAATCCCGTCCGCACGCCACCGAAAAGGACCGTATCGACGGCATGGTGCGCGAGAACGTGATCGCCCAGCTGAACAACATCCGCACCCATCCCTCGGTGGCGGTGGCCCTGGCGCAGGGCCGCCTGGCGCTGCACGGCTGGGTCTATGACATCGAATCCGGCTCCATCCTGGCGCTGGATGCCGCCAGCAATACCTTCGTGCCGCTGGCCGAACATCCGGCTGCCAGCAGCGCCGACTGAGGCGCTTCTCGCTGCGTCACCGCCCGCCGTCGTTCGATGGCGGGACCCCTCCTGACTTACCGACCCCACCCCGGCAACAGCAAAACTACGAGATGCCAATCGGCGTCCGCAGTGATAGCATCTAGTAAGTTGCATTATGAAAGTAAGTTGCCTTCCGGCCTCTTGTCGGGATGGCAACGGTGTGCCGCTGCCTGTCAGCGCCCCCCGTCGGGTGGTCGCAGGCGGGGCATGGGTGATGAACGACTAGTGAGGAAGGAGCAGGCCATGCAGCAGGAAATCGTGATCAGTTCGCCGCGTCGCACCGCGATCGGCAGCTTTGGCGGCAGTCTGAAGGACGTCCCCGCCGTGGAGCTGGGCGCCCAGGCGATCCGGGCGGTCTTGCAGAACACCCGTATCGCCCCGGAAGTGGTCGATTCGGTGGTGATGGGCAATGTGATCCAGGCCGGCAACGCCATGAACCCGGCCCGCCAGGCCGCGATCAAGGGCGGTCTGCCGGTCGAGACCCCGGCCATGGCGATCAACCGCGTCTGCGGTTCCGGCGCCCAGGCGGTGGTGACGGCACTGGGCGAGATCAGCGCCGGGCTGTCGCGCTGTGTCATCGCCGGCGGCATGGAAAACATGGAGCGCGCCCCCTATCTGCTGCCCGGGGCGCGTGCCGGCATGCGCATGGGCGATGGCGCGGTGATCGACGCCATCCTCAGCGACGGCCTCAACGATGCCTTCTCCGGCAAGCATTCCGGCTGGCATACCGAAGACCTGGTGCAGCAGTTCAGCCTCAGCCGCGAGCAGCAGGACCACTACGCCGCGCAGAGCCAGCAGCGCTTCGCCGCCGCCCAGGCGGCCGGCTACTTCAGCCGCGAGATCCTGCCCATTACCCTCACCAGCAAGAAAGGTGAACAGATCTTCGACCAGGACGAGTCCGTGCGCCCGGACACCACGGTCGAATCGCTGGCCCGCCTGAAGCCGGCCTTCCGCAAGGACGGCAGCATCACCGCCGGCAATGCGCCCGGCGTGAATGCCGGTGCGGCGGCGATGATCGTGAGTACCCGCGAGACCGCCGATTCTTTGGGCCTGGCCCCGCTGGTGGTTGTGCGCGCAGCGGCCGTCAGCGGCGTGGAGCCGGGCATGTTCGGCCTGGGACCGGTGCCGGCGATCCGCCAGGCGCTGGCCCGCGCCCGTTGGAGCCTGGGCGAAGTGGACCGCTTCGAGATCAACGAAGCCTTTGCCGCCATCGCCCTGGCGGTGCAGCGTGAGCTGGACATTCCGTCCGACATCCTCAACATCGACGGTGGCGCCATCGCCCACGGTCACCCCATCGGCGCCACCGGGGCCATCCTCATCACCAAGGCCGCCCACGCACTGCAGCGCACCGGCCAGCGGCGCGCCGTGGTGTCGCTGTGCATCGGCGGTGGCCAGGGTATCGCCCTGTGTCTGGAAGCGCTGGCCTGAGAACGTAACGGCCACCGGCTTCGGGGAACAAAAAAGCCGAGTCCGACCACATGGGTCGGGCTCGGCTTTTCTACGACGGGCGCCCGCAGGCGCTCGCTCAGCGCTTCAGCGCGGGCTGCGAACCCTTGCCGAAGATCAGGTTGGCGATCACGGCCACGACCACGTTGAGGGTCAGGGCGATCAGGCCGGTGTAGAGCGTGTAGGTCTCGCCACCGATGATGAAGCTATGGACCGGCTTGATGCCATCGGCAAAGGCCATCCAGCTACCACCGACGATGCCCACCGCCCAGCCGCACAGCAGGGCGCGCGCACCGAACCAGCCCACGAACAGGCCGAACACCAGGGCCGGGAAGGTCTGCAGGATCCACACGCCGCCCAGCAACTGGAGGTCCAGCGCGAACTTGGTCGGCAGGAACAGGATGAACACCAGCGCGCCGAACTTGACCACCAGCGACACGATCTTGGCCACCTTGGCTTCGCCTTCATGGCTGATGCCAGGATCGACGTAAGGCTTCCAGAAGTTGCGGGTGAACAGGTTGGAGGCACCGATGGACATCACCGCAGCCGGCACCAGCGCACCGATGGCGATGGCAGCGAAGGCGAAGCCTGCGAACCAGCCCGGGAACAGGTTGTTGAACAGCGCCGGGACCACGTCGTTGTTGGCTTGCACCTTGATGCCAGCGGCATAGGCCATGTAACCCAGCAGCGCGATCAGACCCAGCAGCACGGTATAGGCCGGCAGGAACACCGCGTTCTTGCGGATGGTATTGGCGTCCTTGGCGGCGAAGATGCCGGTCAGCGTATGTGGATACATGAAGGCCGCCAGTGCCGAACCCAGGGCCAGCGAGGCGAAGGGCAGGAACTGCGTGGGCTTCAGGGTCAGGCCGGTAGCGCCACCCTTGAGGGCGAAGGCATCGCGCGCCGAGCTGAACACCGCACCGTAGCCACCCAGCTTGGCCGGCACCACCACCACCGCCACGATCACCACGATGTAGATCATGATGTCCTTGACGAAGGCGATCAGCGCCGGTGCCCGCAGGCCGGCCGAGTAGGTGTACAGCGCCAGGATCACGAAGGCCGCCAGCAGCGGCAGTTCACCGGTCAGGCCCAGGGCCTTGATGACCACTTCCATGCCGATCAGCTGCAGCGCGATGTAGGGCATGGTGGCGACCACGCCGGTCAGGGCGATGGCGAACTCCAGCGGACGCGACTGGTAGCGACCCCAGACCACGTCGGCGGCGGTCACGTGACCGGCCTTGTGGGCGGCACGCCACAGCTTGGGCATGATCACGAACACGATGGGATAGACCAGGATGGTGTAGGGCAGGGCGAAGAAGCCATAGGCCCCCACCGCATAGACCAGCGCCGGCACGGCGATGACGGTATAGGCGGTATAGAAGTCGCCGCCGACCAGGAACCAGGTGATCCAGGTGCCGAAGTTGCGGCCACCCAGGCCCCATTCATCGAGGTGGGCGCCCTTGTTGCTGGGGCCGGCCATCCATTTCGAGGCCATGAAGCCCAGCACGGTGACCAGCACGAAGAAGAACAGGAAGACCCAGAGGGCGGTCCAGTGGATGTTGGTGGTCTCCATCACTCGACTCCCTTTTTCAGGCCATCACGATAGACCAGCCAGATGATCAGGGAAGTCAGCGGCACCCACGCCAGCTGATACCAGTAGAAGAAGGGGAAGCCGAACAGGCTGGGCAGTTCCTGGTTGTAGAACGGTACCCAGAGCAGGGCGATGAAAGGCAGCAACAGCAATAGGCGCAAAGGACTCTTTGCGGATGGGGCAGCGACGGACATCTGTTCTCCTCTGTCGTTTTGAAGGTGGTAGGGCGTTTTTGACGCCCTGTTTTTTTATCCCCCGGACAGGTCATGTCCGGGTGTTGATGCTGAACCTGTGCGCAGCGGCAGCCTGCCGACGGATGCGCTCAGCCGGCTGGCTGCAGCCTGGTGGTGAATGTCCCTGATCGTGGATTGTCGGCACGCGGATGCGGCTTTTTTTGTTGGTCGTAGTATTGGCATTTACGACAAGCAGAACAAGCGGGGCACCACGTAGAGCGACTCAGTAGGACTACGTAGGGGCGGGGCGGAAGGTCGGTGGTTCGGGGAGGTCGCCGGCCCGGCGCCGAGGTCGGCGCCGGGTGCGGGGTCTGCTGCGGGATCGGCCAGGCGGCGGCCAGGGATCGGCCAGGGGGCGGCCAGAGAATCAGCCGTTGAGCAGTTTCATGCTGGCTTCGGTGTAGCGTTCACCGGCGGCGGCGCCGCGTGGGAAGACCGCGTCCAGGTTCTGCAGATCCTGGGCGGAAAGCTTCACATTGCAGGCGCCGGCATTTTCTTCCAGATAGTGCCGGCGCTTGGTGCCGGGGATGGGGACCAGATGCGGGTCCTGGGCCATCACCCAGGCCAGTGCCAGCTGGCTCGGCGTGCAGCCGTGCTGGCTGGCGATTTCCTTCACTTTTGCCACCAATTGCAGGTTGCGCTGGAAATTCTCGCCCTGGAAGCGCGGATTGCTGCGCCGGAAATCATCCTCGGCCAGATCCTCGACGCGCTGGATGGCGCCGCTCAGGAAGCCCCGGCCCAGCGGGCTGTAGGCCACGAAGCCGATGCCCAGTGCACGGCAGGTGGCCAGCACGTCGCTTTCCGGGTCGCGCGTCCACAGCGAATATTCGCTCTGCAGCGCGGTGACCGGGTGCACCCGGTGCGCCCGCTCCAGCGTGGCCGACGAGGCCTCGGACAGGCCGATGTAGCGGATCTTGCCGGCCCGCACCAGATCAGACAGCACGCCCATGCTGGCTTCGATGGGGGTGTTGGGATCGATGCGGTGCTGGTAGTAGAGGTCGATGGCCTCGATGCCCAGGCGCTTGAGACTGCCCTCGACCGCTTGCCGGATATAGGCCGGGCTGCCGTCCACGCCGCGCACGGTGGGATCGGCCGGGTCGCGCTTGAAACCGAACTTGGTGGCGATGAAGAACTTGTCGCGGCGCCCCTTGATGGCACGTCCGACCAGCTCTTCATTGGTGTAGGGGCCATACATGTCGGCCGTGTCCAGCAGGTTGATGCCCAGCTCCAGGGCGCGGTCGATGGTGGCCAGCGATTCCTGGTCGTCGCGCCGGGCGTAGAAATCGCTCATGCCCATGCAGCCCAGGCCGATGGCCGAGACCAGCGGGCCGTTGCTGCCCAGGCGGCGGGTGCCGACGGCGGATTCCGGTTGCAGGTGGGAGGTGATGGGTTCGGTCATGGTGCAATCCTTTCTTTGGTTGAGGCCGGTCGGGGCAGCCCTGCCGGAATGGCCGGCGCCATGCGCGCCTGCTGTTCCAGGGTGTCGTACAGCGCCAGCTTGTGGTGCAGCACGGCGAGGTTTTCCTGCAGTTCGGCCAGGGTTTGCTGGACGCTTAGCGTATGGGCCTGCAGCATCGCCTTGCGTTCCATGACACTCTCCACGGTATTGCCGTCGCGCCGCAGCTCGGCGTAGCGCAGCATGGCGCGCACCGGCAGGCCGGTGGCCTTGAGCTTCTTCAGGAAGGCGATCCAGTTCAGGTCTTCCTGGGTATAGCGCCGATGCCGGTTGTCGCGCCGCTCGACCGGATCGAGCAGGCCTATCCTCTCGTAGTAGCGCAGGGTATGCACCGACAGGCCGGTGGCCGCAGCAGCTTGGGCAATGGTCAGGGAAGAGGTCATGGCAGCCAGTCTAGAAGTTGGAGTGCGCTCGAAGTCAAGCGTGATTCTCTTCATTATCGGCGGGTCCGGGACAGCGTGCCGACGGGGCCGATTTCATCGCTTGGTCGAAGCTGGACTTTGGTCGATGGCGCCCCTGACAGTACAATGCGCGCTGCCCATTCCCCTCTCATTGCCGGAGCCCTCATGCACATCGACGCCGCCACCCAACTTCTGCTCGACGCCCGCCACAGCGGCCTGGCCCTGGACTGGCGCCGGCTGGCGGTGGGCGACGCCGAGACCGCCTACGCGGTGCAGGATGCACAACTGCGCCGGCTGGGGCCGGTGGGTGGCTGGAAGGTGGGCAGCAAGGGCGATGGCAGCACGCCCGGCTGCGCGCCGCTGCCTCAGTCCGGCATCCAGCCCTCGGGCGCCCGACTGGCCGGGCAGCAGTGGCGCATGCGCGGACTGGAAGTGGAACTGGCCTTGCGGGTGGGGCGCGATTTCGATCCCGGCGCGCAACTGCCTGACGAGGCCGAACTGCGCACCGTCTTCGACGCCATCCTGCCGGCCATCGAAGTGGTGGAGACGCGCCTGGGACATCCGCCCTGCGGCAATCCCTGGGCCGGCATGGCCGATCTGCAGAGCCATGGCGCGCTGGTGACCGGCCAGCCCCTGCCGCTGCCGCCGCAGTTGTCATTGCGCACGGTGGAGGCCAGCCTGGTCATCGATGGCCAGCCCATCACCCGCACCAGCGGCGGCAACCCGGCCGACCTGTGGCCCATGCTGGGCTGGCTGGCGCAGCATTGCGCCCAGCGCGGCCAGCCCTGGCGCCGGGGTCAGATCATCACCACCGGCTCCTGTACCGGCCTGCAACTGGCGCGCGGCGGTCTGCTGGTGGAAGCCGCGCTGGAAGGCGTGGGGCCGGTGTCGCTGCAGTTTGCCAACTGAGCCTCAACTGAACCTCAATTGAGCACGGACGCGCTCAGCCCATCACCTGCGCAATCAGGCGACCGACTTCGGCATGCACGGCGTCGCGCCGGGCCGCTTCGGCCGTGTTCTCGGTGAGATAGACCGCAAACAGCAGCGGCGCGCCCTGCGGCGTCCACACCACACCCACGTCGTTGGCCGTACCGCGGTCGCCGGTCCCGGTCTTGTCTCCCACCTTCCAGCCCGCCGGCAGGCCGGCGCGCACGCGCTTGTCGCCGGTCTGATTGGCCAGCAGCCACTGCGTGATCTGCTCGCGCGAGGCTGGTGCCAGGGCATTGCCCAGCACCACCTGGCGCAGGTCGTCGGTCATGGCGGCCGGGGTGGTGGTGTCACGCGGGTCGCCGGGGATGGCTTCGTTGAGCGTGGGTTCGTTGCGATCCAGGCGCGTGAGATCGTCGCCCAGGGTCCGCACGAAACCGGTCAGCCCGGCCGGGCCGCCCATGCTGGTCAGCATCAGGTTGGCGGCGGTATTGTCGGACAGCGTGATGGCCGCCTCGCACAACTGCGCCATGGACAGGCCGGCGCCGCCAGTGTGCTTGCCGGTGGTGGGCGAGTAGGGGACCAGGTCCTGCTTGCGATAGACGATGCGCCGTGCCAGGCGCTCCCGGCCTTCATCGACCCGGCGCAGTACCGCCGCCGCCGCCAGGAACTTGAAGGTGCTGCACATGGGGAAGCGCTCGTCGGCGCGATAACCCCACTGCCGGCCATGGACGGTATCCACCAGCGACACGCCCAGGCGACCGCCGATATCGGCTTCCAGCCGCGCCAGTTTCTGGACGACACTGGACGAGTCCATAGTTTTACTTGCGCCTTGTACGTCGCCAGCCCAGCTACGGCTGATCAGGCCACCGGCCGCCAGGGCCGTGAGGGCCAGGAAATTGCGTCTTCCGGACATGTTTTCTCCTAGTAATTTATTGATTGCGGGTTTGCGACAGGCCAGATCATAGGCAGTGGCGGCGATGGCCACAATTCATGATAATTGGCCGTAGACCCAAGAAAATCTGATGCCTGGAGACTCCATGTATTTGCCGTTGAATGCCTTGCGCGCCTTCGAGATGTCGGCCCGCCACCTGTCCTTCACCCGCGCCGCCGAGCAATTGAGCGTGACCCAGACTGCCGTGAGCATGCAGGTCAAGAACCTCGAACAGCGGCTCGGCGTGGCCCTGTTCCGGCGCTTGCCGCGTGGCCTGGCACTGACCGACGAGGGCCTGGCGCTGTTGCCGGTGGTGGCCCAGTCCTTCGGACGCATTGCCGACGTGCTGGGCCAGTTCGAACATGGCCGTCGCCGCGAAGTGCTCACCGTGGGTGTGGTCGGCACCTTTGCCGTGGGTTGGCTGATGCCGCGCCTGCGGGAATTCCAGCAGAACCATCCCTTCGTCGACCTGCGCCTGCTGACCAACAACAACCGGGTCGATCTGGCCGGCGAGGGTCTCGATTATGCGATCCGCTTTGGCGATGGTGCATGGCACGGCACCGAGGCTGAACGTCTGTTCGAGGCGCCGCTGGCGCCGATGTGCGCGCCGGCCCTGGCCGCGCAATTGCGCAGCCCTGCCGACCTGGCGAGCCAGACCCTGCTGCGTTCCTACCGCAGCGACGAGTGGAACCAGTGGTTCGCCGCCGCCGGCGCGCCTTGCCCACCCTTGCGCGGCTTCGTGTTCGACTCCTCGCTGGCGCTGGCCGAAGCGGCTGCCCAGCAGGCCGGTGTGGCCCTGCTGCCGGTACTGATGTTCGAACGGGAGCTGCGCCAGGGGCGGCTGGTCTGCCCCTTCGAGACCGGTATCGTCACCGGCGCCTACTGGCTCACCCGCCTCAAATCCCGGCCGCAGGGGACGGCCATGACGGCGTTTCGCGACTGGCTGCAGGGGCATGCGGCCGGGATGTAGGCGCACCGAAAGTGATGATTACCTGCAACAGGAAGCCAATGTCAGAAAATTCCTGATAGACGCGGCCGCCACATGCAAATAGAATAAATCATATAAACAATTTATACGGTTCGTGCCGGGCCGTGAAGCGGGTGATGTGGGTGGGGTGGTAAAGCCGGCATGGGTGGTTCGTCAAGCACGGACACCATCAGCCAACAGACAGCCAACAGAGGCACATTGAAAGGGGGTAAGTCATGCACTACTTCGCAAAGCTCTATCGCAAGCTGGTCGATTACCTGAACGATTCCAGCGAACTGGACACCGGTTCCCATCGTGGCGCGCCGCATAGCTGCAGCCTGTACTCGGGTTTGTCGACAATGTCGCGCGACAACTCTTCCCGCTGATCCTCCCGCCGGCGGCCCCTGGTCGCCGGTTACGGAGCGGGACTTCGCTGCCCGCACCGCCTGCCGCCTGCCTCCCACCACGCCCCATTCCACCGCGCCGCTCCAAAAAAAGGCCGCATCATCGATGCGGCCCAAGTACTGCTACTTACCGGAAGTGTTTCAGTACCGCACCTGGCGGCCACTGCATAAAGGTCTGATCTAGTCGGGAATCACCGCCGTGGCATCCACCTCGACCAGGTATTCCGGACGAGCGAAGGCGGTCACTACGATCCCTGTCGAGACCGGATAGACGCCCTTGAGCCACTTGCCCACCACCGTATAGACATCCTCGCGGAAACGCGGGTCGGAGATATAGATGGTGAGCTTGCAGATATGGTCCAGCTGGCTGCCGGCTTCCTTGAGCAGCATGTCGATGTTCTTCATGGCCTGCTCGGTCTGTCCCTTGACGTCGCCGATGCAGACGCTCTCGGAGGTATCGAGGTCCTGGCCGATCTGTCCCCGCAGGAAGACCATGGTGCCGCGGGCCACCACGGCCTGGCAGAGGTCGTTGTCCAGCTTCTGTTCGGGATAGGTTTCACGAGTGTTGAACTTGCGGATGCGGGTATGAGCCATGTCGGTTCCGGAAATGGGTGGTTGGGATAGTGAGCGGGGCTTCTTACTTCTTGTCGAAATAGCCGGCGCGGATGGTGGCGCCGATGAGATTGACGATCAGGCGGCCGGCGGTGACGCCACTGATCTTGCTGGCATTGTCCTTGGCCGGCTGGATTTCCACGATGTCCATGCCCACCACGCGGCCCTTGCGCACCAGGCCGTGGATCAGCTTGCGCGCCTGCAGGAAGGTGACGCCGCCCGGCGCGGGGCCATCGACGGCCGGCATGATGGCGCAGTCCAGGCCATCGGCATCGATGGTCAGGTAGTAGTTGCCGCCATCGGGAATGCGCGCCAGCACCGCATCCATGCCGATGTCGTGCAATTCATAGGCGCTGATCAGGTCGGCACCCCATTCCTTGGCGGCGCGATAGTCAGCCGGCCGCCCGCTGCCCTGGGCGCGCAGGCCGATCTGCACGATGTGCTTGACGTAGGGCAGTTCCGAGGCGCGCCGGATTACGCTGGACAGGCCGTCGCGCACGCCGTTGACCTCGTCGCGCCAGTCGAGGTGGGCATCGATATGGACCAGCGTGATCGGCCCGACTTCGTCGAAGCCGCGCAGCACCGGGTTGGTGATGCCATGGTCGCCACCCAGCACGATGGGCAGGGCGCCGCCGCGCAGGATCTGGCGCACCGCGCTTTCGGCACGCTGCTTGTGCAGCTCCGGCTGGGCCAGGTCGGGCAGGACATCGCCGCAGTCGACGAAGCGGATATCCTCGCGCTCCTGCAGCAGCGGGCCATCAATATCGAAGTCATAGTGGCTGGGATGGCGCACCATGCGGTCGCTCAGGTCGCGCAGGGCCTGAGGCGCATTGGTCTGGTCGTTGCTGTACTGGCGCGGGCCGTAGGCGGCGCCGAAGGGGACCCCCAGGACCGCGATGTCGGCCTTGAAGTCGGTGAGGTCGGTGACCAGCTCCGAATACAGCAGGGTCTTGTGGCCGGTGCGTGGTGCGGTGAGATTGTCCATGGGTGGTTTCCTGATAGAAGAAATGCAGCGGGCCTGCATGCATCGATGAGGCAGCGATGGGCCGCTGTGCATGCATTCACTGTAGTGAGTCGCGGTGATGATAGAAAATGATTCTTTTGGAGGTATAGTTTCATTTTTCGAGACTTTGCAATTTCACCGCAACGGTGCATGCAGACAGGAGCGTCATGATCAGGCTGGATTTCGATGAGCGCGACCTGCGCTCGCTGCGGGTCTTCTGCAACGTCGCCGAGGCCGGTGGCTTCGCCGCCGCCGAGCGGGTGCTGCTGATGTCCAAGGCCTCCATCAGTCGCCATGTACGCGAGGTGGAGGAACGCCTGGGCGTACGCTTGTGCGAACGCGGGCCGGCCGGTTTCCGGCTCACGCCCGAGGGCGAGGTGGCGCTCAAGCTGGCCACCACCGCCCTGCGCTCGCTGGAGCGCATCCGCCCCGAGATCGATGCCGTGCATGGTGTGCTGTCCGGGCCGCTGGCGCTGGGGGTGGTGGAGCATGCCCTGAGTCATCCCGATTGCAAGTTGCCGCAGGCCATCGCCGCGCTCAAGCGGCGCGCGCCCCAGGTACAGCCGCGTATCGAGGTGATGACCTTTCCCGAACTGAACCAGGCGCTGCGCGAGCAACGGGTCGATATCGCCATTCGCGGCCGTTATCCGGGCGATGATGAATTCGATTACCTGCCGCTGTTCGTCGAGAGCCATCGCCTCTATGGCGCCGTGCGCAAGGAGGGCGGCGAGCCGCGCAAGGCGGTCTGGCCCCTGGTCTACCGGCCCCATCCCTATGTCGATCAGGTGCTGGCCGGCGACGGATACGAGCGCGGGCCGGAGGCCGGTGGCCTGGAAGCCATCGCCCTGCTGGTGGCCAGCGGTGACTATGTCGGCCTGCTGCCCACCCACTACGCGCAATTGATCGGCAAGCGTTATGCCCTGCGCGCGCGCCGCGCCAGTCCCACCTTCGTCCATCCCATCTGCGCCGTGACCGACCCGCACCGTCCTTCCACGCACCGCGCTGAACTGTTCCTCTCCCTGCTGCGCGAATTGCACACCCGTTCCGCCGCGCATCTGGCGAGCTGAGGGCGCAACATCGCCCACGGCTTTGCGTCGGCATGGGGCGTGATGTCCCATGACGGGGCGCCGCGCAGCGGCTGACACGGTCCGGGCGCCGCGCCATCCCCATGGCGCGGGAGAGGCGACCGATACAGCAAGGGCCGATTTCTGTTTCGTTTGTATCGCCCCCGGTCGTCGCCGGGACGGGGCAAGCCTGGTGGCAGGCCCGTGCTGATGCAGGCCAAGCGCGGACGCAAATGGTTCATTTGTATCGTTTGCATCGGCAATTGGCACACATGTTGCTCATGCAGGGCTATCTTCCGCCCCTTGTCCTGCATCGTGAACCAAGCTGCGCTGACCGCCCTCATCAAGGAACGCTTCGACCGCCTGCCGCGTCAGGTGCGCGAGGTGGCTGCCTTCGTGCTGGATCACCCGCATGAGGTGGCGGTGCTGTCCATGCGCGAACAGGCGCGCCTGATCGAGCTGCCACCGTCCACCATGACGCGTTTTGCCAAGGCGCTCGGGCTGTCCGGCTACGACGCCGTGCGCGAAGTGTTCAAGGCCAGCCTGCGCAGCCATGGCAGCGAATTCGGTTCACGCGCCCAGGGCCTGGTGGAGTTGCACCAGCGCATCGGCGAGGAAGCCCTGGCCATGGACCTGGTGCAGACCGCCGAGGCGCAGATACGCTCCTTCGCCAGCGGCTCCACCATGCCGGCCATCATGCGCGCGGCCAAGCTGCTGTCGGCGGCGCGTGACATCTTTTGCCTGGGCCTGCGCGGCTCTTTCCCGGTGGCCTTCCAGTTTGCCCATGTGTGTGAATTCTTTGCGCGCAACGTCACACTGGTGGATGGCGCCGGCGAGAGCGGCATCATGAAGCTGATGCACCAGCCCTCCTCGCGCGACGTGGCGCTGATCTGCAGCATGGCGCCACATTCGCGCCGGGCCATGTCGATTGCCACCCATCTGCAGAAGGCCGGCGTGCGGCTGGTGGTCATCACCGACAGCGCCAGCTCGCCCATGGCGCGCATGGCCAGCGAAGCCATCATCGTGCCCAACAAGGGCGCATCGTTCTTCGATACCTTGCTGCCGGCCTTTCTGGTGGCAGAAATCCTGGCGGCGCTCATGGCCGCCACCGCAAAGATCAACATCAAGTCACAGATCGCCGACACCGAGAGAAAACTCTGGGGCGTGGGCGAATGGTGGGGCAGCCAGGGCGAGGAAGCCCCCGCGCTGGAACCGCGCGCGGCGGCGCCCACCCGCAACAGACGACGCCGCACCTGAAGAGGCAGCAGCGCAAAAAGCATTACCGGAGCGGCGCATGCCCGAGACATGCGACGGACAACAAGCACGCCAGAAGGCGGCAGGGGCTCGCCCCAGGTTCTCGAACTTTCTTACTGCGTATCGACGGAGCTTGGCTCCAGAAAGGTTTTCCATGAAACGCCGCTCCCTACTTGCCATGCTGACTCTTGCGGCTGGCCTGGCCGTGGCCAGCTCGCCCGTGCTGGCCGACGACCTCTACAGCACCATCATGGCGCGCAAGTCCATCCGCGTGGCCGTGCCGACCGACTACCCGCCCTATGGCTCGGTGGGCAGTGACATGACCCCGCGTGGCTACGACATCGACATGGCGCAACTGATCGGCAAGAAACTCGGCGTGAAGGTCGAACTGGTGCCGGTGACCGCGCCCAACCGCATCGCCTACCTGCAGACCAACAAGGCCGACATCACCATCTCGTCGCTGGGCAAGACCGCCGAGCGCGCCAAGGTGGTGGACTTCAGCCTGGCCTATGCACCGTTCTTCGATGCGGTGTTCGGCACCAAGAAGGTCAAGGCCAGCAGCTTTGCCGAACTCAACGGCAAGACCATCTCGGTGACCCGTGGCTCGATGCAGGACCAGGAGCTGGAACAGCTGGCGCCGGGCGCGGTGGTCAAGCGCTTCGAGGACAACAATGCCACGCTGTCGGCCTTCCTGGCCGGGCATGTGCAGATGTTCGCCACCGGCACCACGGTTGCCGCCGCGCTGCAGAAGATGAACCCCTCGCTGGACATGGAACTGAAGGTGATCCTGGCCAATGCGCCTTGCTACGTGGCCATGCCCAAGGGTGAATCGACCCTGCTGGCGAAGATCAACATGATCATCCGCGAAGCCCGCGCCGATGGCACCATCGACAAGTTCTCGCAGACCTGGCTGGGCGCCCCGGCCGGGCAGCTGCCGGATTGAGCGGGCCGCACTCCGCCACGACAGGCGATGCGCCGGGTGTGAGCCTCGCCATCCCTGCCATGGCACGCTGGCTGGTGCGGCAGGAGGCGGGAAGCATCCCCCCGCGCATCCGCCGCATCGCCCTGCATAGCCTCATCGATACCCTCGGCGTGATCAGCGCCGGTGGTCGCACCCGCGGGGCGGCCCATGCCCGCCTGCTGGTGCAGGGCGATGGCGCGGCCGGTACCTGTGGCCTGGCCGGCAGCGACCAGCGCACGCAGGCGCGCCACGCCGCGCTGGTCAATGCCGTGGCCGCACATGCGCTGGACTTCGATGACAACTGCTACGCCGGTTTCGTCCACGGTTCGGCGGTGATCGTGCCGGCCGCGCTGGCGGTGGCCCAGCAGATCGATGCCGATGGCCAGGCCCTGTTGACGGCCCTGGTGGTCGGCGCCGAATGCCAGTACACGCTGGGCCTGGCAAGCGACAACCGGCTCTATCGGCGTGGCTGGTGGAGCAGCGGGATACTCGGCCCCATCGGCGCTTGCGCGGCGGCAGCCTGGCTGCTGCGGCTGGATGCGCAGCAGGCCGCGCATGCACTCGGCCTGGCCGCTGCCAGTGCGGCCGGCATCAAGGCCGGCTTCGGCACCGACGCCAAGGCCCTGCTGGCCGGACGTGCCGCCGAGGCCGGGGTGATGGCGGCCTGGCTGGCACAGGCCGGCGCCACCGGCCCGATCGATGCCTTCGAGCATCGCCATGGCGTTGCGCATCTCTTCAATGACGATCATTTCGATGGCAGCGTCTTCAGCGCACTGGGACAACGCTGGACGCTCGAAGATCCGGGGCTGGACGTCAAGCGCATCCCGGTCTGCCTGTCTTCGCATGCCGCCGTCGATGTGGTGGTGGAGTTGATCGCGGCGCATGGTGTGCGCAGCGAGGAGATTCTTGCCATCCGCTGCGACGTGCCACCCATCGTGATTGCCAACCTGATCCATGATCGCCCACAGACGCCGCAGCAGGCACAGTTCAGCATGCCCTTCGCCATCGCGGCGGCGGTGCTGCACGGCGGGCCGCGCCTGCAGGACCTGGAGGCGGCGCGACTGGCGCAGGCCGACATGATCGCGCTCATGGCCAGGGTCAGCATGTGCAGTAGCACGCAATGGCAGAACCCGGCGCGGCAGCAGCAGGCCCCCGAGGGGGCCGAGGTCTGTATCCAATTGAGTGATGGCAGGCAGTTGCATGGCCGTCGCGATGCACCGCGTGGCGCAGCACGCGAGCCTTTGACGCCGGAACAGCGGCGCGAGAAATTCCTGGAATGCCTGCGCTACGGTGGCGTCGATGAGCACATCGCCAACGAGCGGCTGGCACAGCTGGAGGGGATGGAGGCGCTTACTGGCGTACGCACCCTGTTCCCCTTCTCGACCTGAACGGATCAGCGCGCCCCGAGGATGTGGGCAATCCGTTCGTCGTTGGCCGGATGGCTGGACAGGTAGGGTGACACGCCGCCGTCGGCACCGCCGCCGGCCTGTTCCAGCTTTTCGAACACCTTCGCCAGCTTCTGGCGCGGCAGGCCGTTGGCCTGGAACATGGCGATGGCGTAGTCGTCGGCTTCGCGCTCGATGTCGCGTGAATACTTCAGGTCCAGCATTACCGTCGGGATATTGGCCAGCACCGCCGAGACGTCCCCGAACAGCACCGTCGCCGTGGCCGCCATGGCCGAACTCTGGATCAGCCGGCGCATCAGGTGGCGTCGGTGGACATGGCCCAGCTCGTGCGCCAGCACGCCCATGAGCGCATCGTCATCGTCCAGCAGGCGCACGATCTCGTCAGTCACCACGATCTGTCCGGAGGGCAGGGCGAAGGCATTGGGACCGATGCGACTCTTGCGGAACACGATGTCATAGGCCGGCGCATCCGCCATGGGCGCCGTCAAAGCCTGGAAGCGCGCCTTGATGGCGGCCGCCCGGCGCACGTCCAGCTGGCTGGGGGCCAGCACATGCAGATCCAGGAATTCCAGCGTGCCGCGTCCGATCTGCTGATCCACCTGCACCGGCAGCGCCGCCGCGATGCCGCGCGCAGCCAGCGGCAGCAGATAGAGATAACCCAGTGCCACCACCGCGATCAGGACTGCGCAGGCGGTCAGGGCATGGCGCCAGCTCTGCTGCAGCCGCACCACCAGCGTGTCGCGGTGACCGGTCTGCTGCAGCAGATCGCGAAAGGCCTGGGCATCGATGATTTCCAGATAGGCGCCGTCGGCGAAGCTGACCTTGCGCGCCGCCCGGTTGAAGCGCTCGGACACGCGCAATTGCGAGATCGGGCAATCGCGCTCGACCTCGCCGCGCACCTGCGCCACGCCATCGACCACCGTCAGCGTCACCTGGTGACGCCGCGAGGTCTTGCCGTCGTAATAGGAAGCCTTGACCATCCCTGGCCTACATCGACAGGTCGAAGTCGAGCAGATCGCCCAGGCCCTCGCCGGTGGCCGAACCATGGGCTTCGCTGGAGGCGATGAAATCATCCAGGCCACTGGCTGGCAGCAGCGTCAGCGATTCGATGCGATACCGCAGCAGGCGGATCTGTGCGAAGGGGGTGAACAGACCCAGCGTGAAGGCGATGCCCAGGATATTGGTGAAGACGATGAAGGCAGTGCGGCCCCAACGCATCCTGCTCTGGAAGCGATGCTCGCCCAGGCGGGTGTTGTTCCAGACCAGGTTCTGCATCAAGGTCATCCACAGCGGGATGGCCAGGAAGCTCCAGACATACAGGGACAGGGACATCAGCACCAGCTTGCCTCCCCCCATGTCGCCCGACTTGGCAAGCTCGATCAGCATGAGGCCGCCAAAGCCGACGAAGATGACCACCAGCCCGCCCAGCCATAGCCCCAGCCCGATCACGACAGCCTTGTAGAACGCACCCACCGATCCATGGAAGGAAAAGTGCGTCGCCCCGAAGCGCGCTTCGCTGTGCTGGTAGCGCTTGAAACGCTGGTAGGCCAGCGGCGCCAGCAGGCCCAGGGAAACACTGGCCAGCATCGGCCACATCAGGAAGTTGCGGGCTGCGCCGCCGAGGCTACCGCGAAAACCGAAGCGGATGCCGCGATAGCTGGTGTTGTAGAGCTTGAACTGCAGGCTGCGCCAGATCAGCCAGGGGCCGGCCAGCACCATCATTAATGCCGCCGCCAGGCCCAGCAGTGGATTGGCCGCACCGGCAAAGTGATAGACCGCCAGCAACACCACGGCGATGATGCGGCCCTTGAGGATGGAAACGGGATTGCCGTGGTAGTCGAAGCTGCCCTCGGCCACCGAGGTATTGTCATAGAAGTAGCGCAGGCGGCGCACCTTGGCCCAGGCCGAGTAGATGCCCAGGGTGAGGATGGACAGCAAGAGATTGACGGTCCAGATGCGGAAATATTCCGAACCGCGCCCGCTGAAGACAAAGGGTTGCGAGGAAGGGGCTGGGGTGATGCTCGCTCTCGGCACTGGCTCGGGAGCTGGTTCGGACGGGAAGGGCAGGTCGATGGTGTCGTTCATGGGAGCTCTGGTTTGGATTTGTCTGAGGAAGAGGCTGCCGACGGGTCGGGCAAGAATCTATTGCTCGCAGACAAATGTCAAGCCAAGCCCTTATCCATGCGGCTTGTATGGAGATTGTAGGGAAACACCTCGCATTATGACGAGGTCAAGTGGTATGACCTCCTGCAGAAATGCACTGTTTGTGCGAACATTGTTGCCCTGATGCGGTCAAGGTGAAGGCATTGCTGAGCTGGTTTCCGGCTTGCGTTGTCAATCTGTAGCCGCAATCCGCGCCCAAATAAAAGTTTCCTGAGCGCCGGCCGGTCTCCACACCGGCCGGCGTTTTCCACCCAAAGGAGCCTCCATGTCCACGTCCTGGAACACCGCCGCCATTGCCGCCAAGCTCGGCATTGCGGTCAGCGATCTTGCCCTCGAAACGATTTCCCATAGCGCCGACGGCGTTGATTACGAAAGCGTCCTGCTCTATAACAAAGCCAAGCCGCCCGTTTCGGGTGTGCTGTCGGTGCCCAACTATTTCGGTCTGCGCCAGCAGGCACTGGAAATCGCCGCCACCACCATTGGTGCCGGCCACGCCATCCTGGTGGCCGACGTGTTCGGCAAGTCGGTACGTCCTACCGATGGTGACCAGGCCCTGGCCGCCATCATGCCCCTCAAGAAGGACCGTGCGCAACTGCGCCGGCGCATGCAGGCGGCGCTGAAGGTCTTGCGCGAGCAGAGTTTCGTGAAGCTCGCGGCCGACAAGATCGGCGCCTGCGGCTTCTGCTTCGGCGGCACGGCCGCGCTGGAACTGGCCCGTGATGGCGCCGAACTGCGCGGCACGGTCTCGTTGCACGGTGCGCTCGATACCCCGGCGCCGGCCGAGAGCAAGATCAAGGGCGCGGTACTGGTGCTGCATGGCGTGCAGGACCCTTCGGTCCCGCGTGAGCAGGTCAATGGCTTCATCGACGAGATGAGCGCGCTGAAGATCGACTGGCAACTGGTCAACTATGGCCAGGCCGGCCATTCCTTCACCGATCCGGATGCCAACAATCCCGGCTTCTTCTATCACCGCCAGACCGCCGAGCGCGCCGCCGTGGCGCTGCAGGCCTTCTTCGGCGAAGTGCTGGCCTGAGTTCGGACCGTGTTCCTGACCTTGCCGGTCGGCGCCAGGAGCCGGCCGGCAGGGGGCATCACCTTTACTACAAGAGACAAGCGTCCATCAAGGGGGCAGGGTGCGCATTCCTGCTTCCGGCCGTGGCGTAGTGTCCGTGTTTTTCCCTCGTCAAATCCCACGTCCAAAGGATAGTCATGTCACAAGATAAAGAGCCGAGGCGGCGTTTCCTGCGCCAGGTATTGGCCATCGTCCCAGCAGCAACAACGCTAGGTGGCGCCACTACCGTCGCAGTCAGCCAGCAGGCAATCGCCGACAGCGGCTCACCGGGCAAGCCCCGCGCCTACACCCCCACCTACTTCAACGCGGCCGAATGGGCCTTCATCAACGCCGCCGTCGACCACCTGATTCCCTCCGACCAGTACGGTGCCGGCGCCCTCGAAACGGGCGTGCCGGAGTTCATCGACCGCCAGATGGAAACCCCCTATGGCGCCGGCAAGCTGTGGTACATGCAAGGTCCTTTCCATCCTGACAGCGTTCCCGAACTGGGTTACCAGCTTTCGCTGGTGCCGCGTGACATCTATCGCCAGGGCATCGCCGCCTGCAACGACTGGTGCAGCAAGAACCACGGCAAGGTCTTCGCCGAACTGGACAAGGCCAAGCAGCTGGAAGTGCTGAAGATGATGGAAGGCGGCAAGATCGCCTTCGAGACTGTCCCGGCCAAGACCTTCTTCAGCTTCATGCTGGGCAATACCAAGGAAGGCTATTTCGCCGACCCGATGTACGGCGGCAATCAGAAGATGGGCGGCTGGAAGATGGTCGGCTTCCCCGGCGCGCGTGCCGACTACGCCGACTGGGTCGATCAATACAACGTGAAATATCCATACGGCCCCGTGTCGATTCTGGGAGAGAAGGGCTGATCATGGCTATCAAAAAAGACAAAGTGGATGTAGTGATGGTGGGCCTGGGCTGGACCGGTTCCATCATGGGCATGGAACTCACCGAAGCCGGCCTGAACGTGCTGGCGCTGGAACGCGGCGACATGCGCGACACCAATACCGATACGCCCTATCCCAAGGCGGTCGATGAACTGAAGTATTCCGTGCGCGGCGCGCTGTTCCAGGATCTCTCGCGCGAGACCGTGACCATCCGTCACACCCTCTCCGACGTGGCTGTCCCGTATCGCCAGCACGGTTCCTTCCTGCTGGGCGATGGCGTGGGCGGTGCCGGTTTCCACTGGAACGGCATGATGTACCGTAACCTGCCCGAAGAGCTGGAGATGCGCACTCACCACGAGCAGAAGTACGGCAAGAAATTCATTCCCGAGGACATGACCATCCAGGATCACGGCGTGACCTACAAGGAACTGGAGCCGTTCTACGACTTCTCGGAAAAGGTCATGGCCGTCTCCGGCAAGGCCGGCAACCTCAAGGGCAAGATCGTCCCCGGCGGCAACCCGCTGGAAGGCGAGCGCACCGACGAATTCCCGACCCCGCCGCTGCAATACCAGTACAGCGCCTCGCTGGTGGAAAAGGCCATGCGCGACGTCGGTTACCACCCGTATCCGGCACCCGCTGCCAATGCTTCGCAGCCTTTCACCAACCCGTATGGCGTGCGCATCGGCCCCTGCAACTACTGCGGCTTCTGCGAAAACTACGGCTGCTACATGTACTCCAAGGCCTCGCCGCAGACCACCATCCTGCCGGTGCTGTTGAAGCGCAAGAACTTCGAGGTGCGCACCAAGGCCCAGGTGATCAAGGTCAACCTGGACGCCTCCGGCAAGCGCGCCACGGGCGTCACCTACATCGACGCCCAGGGCCGCGAAGTGGAACAGCCGGCTGACCTGGTGCTGCTGACCGCCTTCCAGACCCACAACGTGCGCCTGCTGCTGCTGTCCGGCATCGGCAAGCCCTATGACCCGGTCACCGGTGAAGGCGTGGTGGGCAAGAACTTCGCCTACCAGTACAACGGCGGCATCAACGTGGTCATGCCCAAGGGCACCCAGTTCAATCCCTTCATCGGCACCGGTGCCGGTGGCGTGGGCATGGACGACCTCAACGCCGACCAGTTCGACCACGGTCCGCTGGGCTTCATCGGCGGCGCCTCGATCCGTCACGTGCGCTATGGCGGTCGTCCCATCAAGCAGGCCGGCACCATGCCGGGCGAGAAGGTGCCCAACTGGGGTTCCGAGTGGAAGGCCAGCGTGCAGGACGCCTACCAGCGCACCCTGACCATCGGCATGTCCGGTTCGGTGATGGCCTATCGCGACTGCTACCTGTCGCTGGACCCGACCTACAAGGATGCCAATGGCCAGCCGCTGCTGCGCATGACCCTGAACTGGAAGGAAAACGAAGGCAAGATGCTGACCTACATTGCCGGCGAGATGGAAAAGGTGGGCCACGCCATGAACCCCGAGAAGGTGGTCAAGGCCGTGCGCAAGACCGGTTCGTCCTGGGATACCCGGGTCTACCAGTCCACCCACCTGACCGGTGGCGCGATCATGGGTACCACGCCCAAGAACAGCGTGGTCAACAAGTATCTGCAGAGCTGGGATGTGCCCAACGTGTTCGTGTACGGCGCCTGCGCCTTCCCGCAGAACATGGGCTACAACCCGACCGGGCTGGTCACGGCGCTGGCGTATCACTCCGCCAAGGCGATCCGCGAGCAGTATCTGAAAAACCCCGGCCCGCTGGTGCAGGCATAAGGATAACGACCATGATCAAGCATTATTTCATCGCCGCCTGCGCGGCAGTCATGTCGCTGTCCGCGTTCACCGCAGCGGCACAAGGCACGACAGCGGCGCCGTCCGTCGACCAGCAACTGGTACAGCGCGGCGAATACCTGGCCAAGGCCGGCGACTGCGTGGCCTGCCACACGGCCAAGGGCGGCAAGCCGTTCGCCGGTGGTCTGGCCATCGCCACGCCCATCGGCACGGTGTATTCGTCCAACATCACGCCCGACAAGGAACAGGGCATCGGCAGCTACAGTGAGGCCGATTTCGACCAGGCCCTGCGCCACGGCATCCGCAAGGATGGCGCGTCGCTCTACCCGGCCATGCCCTATCCGTCCTACGCCAAGGTCAAGCCGGCCGACGTGAAGGCCTTGTATGCCTACTTCATGAACGGCGTGCAGGCTGATCCCACGCCCAACCGTGGCGTGGACATCACCTGGCCGCTGTCGATGCGCTGGCCGCTGTCGATCTGGCGCAAGGTATTCGCACCGGCGGTCGCGGTCGATGGTCCCGAGGACAACAGTCCTCTGGTTCGCGGCCAATACCTGGTCGAGGGCCTGGGCCACTGCGGCGCCTGCCACACCCCGCGTGGCGTGGGCATGCAGGAGAAGGCGCTGAGCAATGACAGCAGCGCATTCCTCTCCGGCGGCGTGATCGATGGCTACCTGGCCAACAACCTGCGCGGCGATGCCCGCGACGGTCTGGGCAACTGGAGCGAGGCCGACATCGTGGCCTTCCTCAAGACCGGCCGCAACAGCCATTCCGCTGCCTTTGGCGGCATGGCCGACGTGGTCGCCAACAGTACCCAGTACATGACCGAGCAAGACCTGGCGGCCATGGCCACGTACCTGAAGTCCCTGAAGCCGGTGAAGGAAGGCACGGCCGCGCTGGCCTATGACGACAAGACCCACCAGGCCTTGCGCAAGGGCAGCGACCAGAGCCCGGGCGCCATGGCCTTCCTGAACAACTGCGCGGCCTGCCACCGCAGCAGCGGCAAGGGCTATGACGAGACCTTCCCGACCCTGGCGCTGTCGCCCACGGTCAATGCGGAAAATCCGGCATCGCTGATCCGCATCGTGCTGGAAGGTGCAGAAATGCCCTGGACCCACAAGGCCCCGACGCAGTTCGCCATGCCGGCCTTCGGCAGCCGCCTGTCGGATCAGGAAGTGGCCGATGTGGTCACCTTCATCCGCAGCAGCTGGGGCAACCAGGCCTCGTCGGTGAGTGCCTCCGATGTGGCCAAGGTGCGCAAGCAAGTGCCGGAGAAGAAGACGGTGGAGGCGGGCAGTGCGCCGCTGGCCAAGCAATAGGTTCTTCTGCTTGAGCTGCAAGTAATACGCAGCAATGAAAAAGCCCGACGTCCGCGAGGACGTCGGGCTTTCTCTTTGGGGGACGAGGTTCTTATTCCTTCACCGCCCCCGTCATCCCCGAGACGTAATACTCCACGAAGAAGGAATACACCACCGCCACCGGTAGCGAGCCCAGCAGGGCGCCGGCCATCAGGGCGCCCCAGTGGTAGACGTCGCCATCGACCAGCTCGGTGACGATGCCCACCGGTACCGTCTTCACTTCGGATGAAGAGATGAAGGTCAGGGCGTAGATGAACTCGTTCCACGACAGCGTGAAGGCGAAGATGCCGGCCGAGATCAGGCCGGGCACGGCCAGCGGAAGGATGATCTTGACCAGGATCTCCCAGCGCGTGGCGCCGTCGATGAGGGCGCATTCTTCCAGCTCGTACGGAATCGAGCGGAAGTAACCCATCAACAGCCACGTGCAGAACGGGATGAGGAAGGTCGGGTAGGTCAGGATCAGCGCCCAGCGCGTGTCGAACAGGCCCAGCTTGAACACGATCGCCGCCAGCGGGATGAACAGGATCGAGGGCGGGATCAGGTAGGCCAGGAAGATGCCCAGGCCGACCTGCTTGGAACCCTGGAAGCGCAACCGTTCGATCGCATAGGCAGCAAAGACGCTGGCTGCCAGCGAGGCGAAGGTCGACACCACCGAGACGATCACCGTGTTCAGCAGCCAGGCCGGATACTGGGTGTCGAACAGCAGCTTCTTGAAGTGCGCCAGGGTCGGCGCCACCACCCAGAAGGGATTGCCGGTCTGGGAGAGCAGTTCGCCGTCAGGCTTGAAGGCGGTGATCACCATCCAGTAGAACGGGAACAGCAGCACGAACAGGAAGATCAGCAGCGGGATATAGATCGTCACCCAGCGGCGCGGTGTCGATTGCAGGAAATCCATGCCCTGGGTTTCCTGTTGGTCGTCTTTTTTCTTGGCCATTATTTGTCACCTCCTTGTTGCCAGCCGCGACGTTGCAGGCCGAAGTACGAGAACATGATCGCTGCCAGCAGGAACGGGATCATGTAGGTGGCCATCGCCGCACCTTCACCCAGGGCACCACCGGGGATCGCGCGCTGGAACGACAGCGTGGCCATCAGGTGGGTGGCATTCAACGGACCACCGCGGGTCAGCACGTAGATCAGCTGGAAGTCGGTGAAGGTGAACAGCACCGAGAAGGTCATCACCACCGCGATGATCGGGGTCAGCAGCGGCAGCGTCACATGGCGGAACTGCTGCCAGGGCGTGGCGCCGTCGATGGCGGCCGCTTCGTACAGCGAAGGCGAGATGGTCTGCAGCCCGGCCAGCAGCGAAATGGCCACGAACGGGATGCCGCGCCAGACGTTGGCAAAGACGGTAGACCAGCGCGCATTCCAGGGGTCGCCCAGGAAGTCGATGTAGTGGTTGATCAGGCCCATCTTGGTCAGCGCCCAGCTGATGACGGAGAACTGCGCGTCATACAGCCACCAGAACGCCAGCGCCGACAGTGCGGTCGGCACGATCCAGGGCAACAGCACGATGGCGCGGAAGAAGGTCTTCAGCGGCACGTTCTTGTTGAGCAGGATGGCCAGCCACAGGCCCAGTGCGAATTTGAGGATACTGGCGCTGACCGTGTAGAACACGGTGTTGAACAGCGACAGCTGGGCCAGCGAATCGCCGGCCAGGTAGGTGAAGTTGTCCAGGCCGACGAAGTTGCCTTCGCCACCGATCTTGGTGTCGGTGAAGCCCAGCCAGATGCCCAGTCCCAGCGGGTAGGTCAGGAACACCACCAGCAGGATCACGGCCGGGGCCATGAACAGCATGCCCAGTACGTTACGGTTGTTCAGGAATCGGGATAGCATGATTTGCCTCGATGAAAGGGCCGCAGGACAGGCCTGCGGCCGATACGGTGTTCGCTTCTGGTGATGGCCGGACGCCGTCGCGCCGGGTCGGCAGGCCCTGACAACCTGCCCCTTGCCCGCTGTCCCGAGGGAACCCGGCGCGGCGCCGTCCCGCCATCATGCCGTCGGCATCAAGCCTTGTAGTAGCGCTTGGCGCGTTCGGCGGCGCGGTCGATGGCCTGCTGCACGGTCTTGGAACCGCTGGCAGCTTCCGCCACCATGTCCACCACCACGTAGTCGGCCATGCAGGCCGCCGAGGCTTGTCCCAGCGGGCCTTCGTGACCGTGGTCCAGCATCAGCGAAGCCGAGTCGCGATAGACGGTGGCCTTCGGGTCTTCGGTCCAGATCGGGTTCTTCTCGTAGGCCTTCAGCGGCTGGCTGACGTAGCCGATGGAGGCCTTCATCCACGGGTTGTACTGGTCCGGCTCGAACATGAACTGCACGAAGGCCTTGGCGGCATTGGGGAACTTGGTGTGCTTGAACACCATCATCTGGGTGATCTGCATCAGCTCGGTGGGCTTGCCGGCCGGGCCGATCGGGAAGTGCGCGTGCTGCGTATCCTTGCCGATGTCCTGCATCTTCGGATCGGTGGAGTTCTTGGCCGCGTAATAGACCGAGATGCCGTTGGCGGTCATGCTGATCTGGCCGTCCAGGTAGGCCTTGTTGTTGGACGGGTCCTGCCAGGACAGGGTGCCGGGTACGAAGGTGGCGTACAGCTGCTTGGCGTATTCGAGTGCGGCACGGGTCTCGGGCGAGTTGATGGCGACCTTGCCGCTCTTGTCGACCAGCTTGCCGCCGTGCGACCACAGCAGCCAGTGCGCCCAGTTGTTGGCATCGCCCACGGCCTTGCCGAGGGCGAAACCGACCGGGGTGTCCTTGGCCTTCAAGGCCTGGCACAGCTTCAGGAAGCCGGCGGTGTCCTTGGGAATGGCGTCGAAGCCGGCGGCCTTGATCTGGCTTTCGCGATAGACCAGGGCATTGCCGATCACGCCCAGCGGCAGGGCGATCCACTTGCCGTCCTTGGTGCCGTACTTGCGGCAGACGTCGTACCAGCCACCATAGCGCTTGCCCAGCGAATCGGCCAGGTCGGTCATGTCGATCAGCTTGGTCGGATACTGCTGCGGGTCGTCGAACCAGCCCAGCACGATGTCCGGGCCGCTGCCCACGTTGGCGGCCACGGCCGACTTCGGACGCACGTCTTCCCAGCCTTCGCTGTCGGTACGCACGGCCACGCCGGTCAGTTCGGTGAATTTCTTGACGTTGGCGTTCCACAGGTCTTCGTCACCCTGGACGAAGCGCTTCCAGCGCAGCACGCGCAGGGTCGCACCTTGTTCGATCGGGTACTTGATGCTGTCGGCGCCGGCAGCGCCGGGGCCGGCGGCAAAGGCATTGACGCCCATGCCGGAAGCGGCCGCTGCGGCCGCACTGGTGACCAGGAATTCGCGTCGTGTCAGCTTGCTCATGTCTCCTACTCCTTCGGTTGAAAGTCGAATTGGACCGCTTTCGGATCGCGACGGAATCGCTCCCCTGCGGATGGACTCTTGTTCTTCTGATGCTGCGCTACTGGTGTTGCCTGGGTACTGCGGTAATGGAGCTTGCGGTTCAGCGGGCTGCCAGCGACTTGCCCGATTCGGCGTCGAACAGGTGCGTGCGGCTATGGTCCGGGACCAGGTGGATCAGGTCGCCGGCACCGAAATCGTGGCGTTCGCGGAAGATGGACGTCAGGCTGGTCTCGCCGAAGCGCGAGAACACTTCGGTATCGGCGCCGGTCGGCTCCACCACGATGACCTTGGTGGCGATGCCCTGGCCGGCGCCACCGATGGAGAGGTGTTCGGGACGCACGCCATAGGTCACCTTCTGGCCATCGCTGCCCTGCAGGGCGCTGCCGTAGGGGGCTGGTACGCGGGTGCCGTCGGCGAACTCGACCTCGGCCGCGCCGCCGTTCTTGCGCAGCGTGGCGGGGATGAAGTTCATGGCCGGCGAGCCGATGAAGCCGGCCACGAACAGGTTGGCCGGGTGGTCGTACAGGTCCAGCGGACGGCCGCGCTGTTCCACCAGGCCATCCCGCATGACCACGATCTGGTCGGCCATGGTCATGGCTTCGATCTGGTCGTGGGTGACGTAGATGGAGGTGGTCTTCAAGCGCTGGTGCAGTTCCTTGATCTCGGTGCGCATCTGCACGCGCAGCTTGGCGTCGAGGTTGGAGAGCGGTTCGTCGAAGAGGAACACCTGCGGATCGCGCACGATGGCGCGACCCATCGCCACGCGCTGGCGCTGGCCACCGGAGAGCTGGCGCGGATAGCGGTCCAGCAGCTGGTTCAGGCCGAGGATGTCGGCGGCTTTCTTGACGCGCTCATCGACGAAGGACTTGTCCTTCCTGGCCAGCGTGAGCGAGAAGGCCATGTTGTCGCGCACCGTCATGTGCGGGTAGAGCGCGTAGTTCTGGAACACCATGGCGATGTCGCGGTCCTTGGGCTGGACGTTGTTGACCACCGTGCCGCCGATCAGGATTTCGCCGCCGGTGATCTCCTCCAGCCCGGCCAGCATACGCAGCAGTGTCGACTTGCCGCAGCCGGAAGGGCCGACCAAAACCGTGAACTCGCCATCGGCGATATCGATGTCGACGCCCCGGATGATCTGGGTGCTGCCGAACTGTTTCTTGACTGCGCGAATCTGTACTGATGCCATCAAATGCTCCTCGTGTGTATCCTCGTATCGACGCTGCGGAACCGGTTCCAGGCGGAGACGGCCACAACGCACTTTGTTCATGCACACCCTGCTCGGGCATGTGGGGGATCTGGTCGATCCCCCTTTTTTTTCTGTTTTCTACACTGATGCATCGCCGGCTGGCGGCCGGCGATGGTGCTGCATTGGCGCCCCGCGGAGGGGTTGATGATTATGGATTCTTGCCAGCGACGACCACGTAGGAGGGCCGTCCGTTGCGGTCCCAGTCGATCAGGTTCTGGGCCGCCTTGCGCCGCAGTTCGCGCGCTGCGACATCGGAGAAGAAGGCCGCGTGCGGCGACAATAGCACACGTGGATGCTGGACGATAGCCGCCGATGTCTGGGGTGGTTCGACCGGCAACACATCCAGCGCCGCGCCCTTGAGCTTGCCGTTTTCCAGTGCCGCCAGCAGGTCGTCGATCTTGATCAGGCCACCGCGTGCGGAGTTGACCAGATAGCTTTGCGGCTGCAACAGGTTCAGCAGCGAGGCATCGATCATGTTGCGCGTTTCATCGTTGAGCGGCGTGTGCAGCGAGACCACATGGGCCTGGCGGAACAGTTCCTCGCGGCCGACGCGCTCCACGTAGGCGGGGAAGTCACCGTCGATGATGTAGGGGTCATAGGCGATCACGCGCTTGAAGAGATTGCGCGAGATATGCGCCATGCGCTTGCCGATGCGACCCAGGCCGATGATGCCGATGGTGAGGTCGGAGGCGCGCGGGATGATGCCGGCCGTGGTGTAGTGCCATTCCCCGGCCTTGACGGCACGGTCATAGACGGTGATGTTGCGGATCAGGTCCAGCGCCATCGCCAGGGCATGGGTAGAGACTTCGCCCACGCCATAGTCGGGCGAGTTGGCGACCCAGACGCCGTGCTGCGCAGCGTCGGCGGTATTGATGGTGTCGAAGCCGGCGCCATAGCGGCTGGCGATGCGGATTTCAGGACGTGCCGCGAACACCTTGGCGTTCACCGGTGCGTATTGCACCAGCAGGCCCTGGCAGCCCGCGGAGGCGGCGATGACCTCGTCTTCGGTGCGGCATTGCGCGGTCACGACTTCCACACCGGCTTCCTTGTAGAGCGCCAGCTCCAGGTCGACATCGGGGAAATCGTAATCGGTAATCAGTACTTTCATTGCTCGTCTCCGTGATGGTTGTCTTGGTCCACCTGATGCAATTACTTCCTGGAGCATGGCCGCCGCTTGTGTGGCTGTACCGTGATCCCGGGTACGACTGATGCTGATATTAATGTGCTGCTAATGCTGATTGAGTTGCCGTTAATCCTTGCTTAATGACGCTCGATGATGCTCGATGTTGCTTCAGGTGGAGTTCGCTGCAATCGTGTTTCTTGAAAAAAATCCTTGCTGCCCGCGTCCCGGCCAGCCAGCCGGGACGCGGATCGTTCTGCCTGCCTAGTGGTTATCCTTGGGTACATAGGGGCCGCTCTTGCCGACCAGGAAATCGAGGTCGGCACCCTGGTTGGCCTGCTGCACGTGGTCCACGTAGAGCTTGACCCAGCCACGCTGCATCTGCGGCGGCAGTTCCGGCTTCTGCCACTGGGCGCGACGGCGTGCCAGTTCTTCCTCCGACACATCCAGGTGCAGCTTGCGGGCTTCCACATCCAGTTCGATGAAGTCGCCGTTCTGCACCAGCGCCAGCGGTCCGCCAGCGGCGGCTTCCGGCGAGACGTGCAAGACCACGGTGCCATAGGCGGTACCGCTCATGCGCGCGTCCGAGACGCGCACCATGTCGGTGATGCCTTTACGCAGGACCTTCGGCGGCAGCGGCATGTTGCCGGCTTCGGCCATGCCGGGATAACCCTTGGGGCCGCAGTTCTTGAGCACCAGTACGCAGGTTTCATCGACGTCCAGATTCTCGTCGTCGATGCGGCGGTGCAGGTCGTCGCTGTTCTCGAAGACCACGGCGCGGCCGCGATGCTTCAACAGGGCAGGGGTGGCGGCCGAGGGCTTGATCACGGCGCCATCGGGGGCCAGGTTGCCCTTGAGGATGGCGATGCCGGCCGCTTCCTTGAATGGCTTGTCGAAGGAGCGGATGACTTCCTCGTTCCAGTTCGGCGCGTCCTGGCAGTTTTCCCACAGGGTCTTGCCGTTGGCGGTGAGGGCGGTCTTGTCGATCACGCTTTCCAGCTGGCGGATCACCGCCGGCAGGCCACCGGCATAGTAGAAATCTTCCATCAGGAATTTGCCGGAGGGCTGCAGGTCCAGCAGGCAAGGGAGCTTCTGGCCGATGTCGTCCCAGTCCTTGAGGTCGAGATCGATGCCGATGCGACCGGCGATGGCCAGCAGGTGGATCACCGCATTGGTGGAGCCACCGATGGCGGCATTGACGCGGATCGCATTTTCAAACGCTTGGCGCGTCAGGATCTTGGACAGCACCAGGTCTTCCTCGACCATCTGCACGATGCGGCGGCCGGCATTGCGGGCCAGCACGTTGCGGCGCGCGTCCACGGCAGGAATGGCGGCGTTGTGCGGCAGACCCACGCCCAGCGCCTCGACCATGCTGGCCATGGTGGAAGCGGTACCCATGGTCATGCAGTGCCCGTGCGAGCGGTGCATGCAGCTCTCGGCCTCGAAGAATTCTTCCTGCGACATCTTGCCGGCGCGCACATCTTCCGACATCTGCCACACGCCCGTGCCGGAACCGAGTTCACGGCCACGGTACTTGCCCGAGAGCATGGGGCCGCCGGACACGCCGATGGTCGGCACGTCCACCGAGGCCGCGCCCATGAGCAGGGCCGGGGTGGTCTTGTCGCAGCCCATCAACAGCACCACGCCGTCCAGTGGATTGGCGCGGATCGACTCTTCCACATCCATGCTGGCCAGGTTGCGGTAGAGCATGGCGGTGGGGCGCAGCAGGGTCTCGCCCAGCGACATCACCGGGAACTCCAGCGGGAAGCCGCCGGCTTCCCAGATGCCGATCTTGACCTGTTCGGCCAGGGCGCGGAAGTGCGAGTTGCAGGGGGTGAGTTCGGAATAGGTGTTGCAGATGCCGATCACCGGACGGCCATCGAACTGGTCGTGCGGGATGCCGCGGTTCTTGACCCAGGAGCGGTAGATGAAACCATCGCGGTCCTGGCGGCCGAACCAGGCCTGGCTGCGGCGGGTGGGTTTTTTTGTGTCGTCAGTCATGATCTTCCCTGACAGGCAGGCCGGATTGGGTGGCGCTGCCCGTGCAAATCCATCTGCTGCAGGCCGGATGGGCCTGCAGTGCGTGCAATGCGGTTGGTGCTTGCGTGATGCTTGCGTGCTGCTGCGCGCCGGCCCGGTCAGGACTGGCGCACGGGGACCGGGTGACTGTCGCCCTGGTCAAAGAAATAGCGGGAAAAATCGATCAGCAAAAAGGCCAGCAGGGACCCGAAGGAAGAGGCGCGATGCAGGGCGCGACGGGCGCGCACGCTGGAAGCCGAGGCGGCGCAGACGCTATGCGCCCAGCCAGCCGGGATCCTGCGGTTCAGACTCGTTGCTCTGCCTTGGTAAGCCAATGAGATGTCTCCGTTGCCTGAAGCCGCCGGCGTCTGCCGTGGCGGCTGGGTCTGTGCCGTCCGTTCTGCATGCGCTGCGGTCAACGGGTGGAAACCACCTGGGCCAGCCTGCGGATGCGACGTGACTTGTTCGATTGGCTGCGAGTCTATTGCAGCAGGATTTGTTTGGTCAAGTGGTAATACCAGAACATGGGAAAGCTTTTTCCGCGACACCACACCGGCGCTTTCTGCTGCGCCCCTGCAACATCGGGTGAAAGCGGCCATGTGGCTATAAACCAGTGCTGGCAAGGGTTTGCGGCCGGTGGAAAATGTTGCGGAGCACCAAGCATGAATTATTTTGATGCGTTCCATTCATCCTTGACACTGCCCAAGTGATGTGAAATTCTAGGCCCCGCTGGTCAGACCACATTACCTGTCGCTTTCATGCCTGCCTGGATGAAAGACCAATGAAGGGCGACGGGAAAGCGTCCAGAACAAACATCCGGCCCGAACCGGAGCATAAGAAAGCAGCAAGGCACCAGGCCTGCACAACGACGAGACAGTCGGAGACATTCCGCAAGCGCAGGGACAACATCTGTCCTGTCGTTTCGGCGCGCTCACGCAGGTCATGCAGCGGCAACGAAAGTCCTTTGCCAAACGTTGGCCGTCACCCAGTGTTAGTCGCAACCGACAACGGAGGAGACAATGGAATTGACCCGCAGAACCCTGTTGAAGAGCCTGCTCGCGGCCAGTGCCGCCTGCAGCATGCTGGCCGCGCCGATGGCCTTTGCCGCCTGGCCGGAACGTCCCGTGACCCTGGTGGTACCCTGGGGTGCCGGGGGCGGTACCGATGCCACCGCGCGCATCATCGGCGCCTTGCTGGAAAAAGACCTGGGCCAACCGGTCAACGTGGTCAACCGTACCGGCGGTAACGGTGCGGTGGGCCACCAGGCCATCGCCAGTGCGGCACCGGATGGCTACACCATCGGCATCGCCACCGTGGAAATCTCGATGATGCACCACCAGGGCCTGACCAAGCTGACCCCGCGCGACTTCACGCCACTGGCGCTGATGAACTTCGATCCGGCCGCCCTGACGGTGAGCCACGAGTCGCCCTACAAGAACTTCGACGACCTGCTCAAGGCGGTCAAGGCCAATCCGGGCAAGCTCAAGGCGTCCGGTACCGGGCAGGGCGGCATCTGGCACCTGGGTCTGGCGGGTATGTTGAATGACCTGAAGGTGGCGCCCAATGCGGTGCGCTTCGTTCCGTCCAACGGCGCGGCACCGGCCATGGTGGACCTGGCGGCCGGTGGCGTGGATATCGTGGCGGCATCGCTCCCCGAGGCGCGTTCGCTGATCGATGCCGGCAAGGCGGTACCGCTGGTGGTGATGGCCAATGAACCGGCGGCGCTCTATCCCAAGGTGCCGACCCTGAAGAGCCTCACCGGCAGCACCTGGACCAACGGCGCCTGGCGCGGCATCGTCGCGCCCAAGGGCTTGCCGGCCGACGTGCAGGGCAAGCTCTCGGCCAGCCTGAAGAAGATCTACGACAGCAAGGAGTACAAGGACTTCATGAGCGGACGCGGTTTCGGCGTGATGTATGCCGATTCGGCCGAGTTCGGCAAGTTCATGGACAAGAGCGACCAGGACATGGGCGCCATCCTGAAGACACTTGGCATGGCCAGGTAATGCCTTGAGCGCGCCCTGCCTCGTTGGGGGGGGCGCGCCGCTGTCGTCGTTTCTTTTCCAGGATCGCTTCCATGAAAATCAATGATGCTCTGTCCGGACTGCTGGTCGCGTTGTTCGCGGTGGTGCTCTGGATCGCCTCTTCCCGCCTGCCCGCGATGGGGCAGGATATCGGGCCCCACGTGTTTCCGCAGGCCCTGGCCGGCGGCCTGATGATCTGCGCCGTATTGCTGGTGCTGCGCGGCCTGCGTGGCTTGCGCAAGACGCGTTCGTCCCACGGCACCACCATCTCCACCATCTCCACCACCGGTGCCGATGACCAGGACGCGCACTGGTTCACGCTGCCGGACTGGTTCGGCAGCCGCCATGCGGTGCTGGCCTTCCTGCTTATTCCGCTTTCGCTGCTGTTCTATATCTGGGTGTCGGAACCGTTGGGCTTCCTGCCCACCGCCGTGGTGCTGCTGCTGGTGCTGTTCCTGACCTTCCGCACCCGTCTGATGGTGGCCGTGCCGGTGGCGCTGGCCAGCGCGCTGATCATCCATGCCATCTTCTACAAGCTGCTCAAGGTACCCCTGCCCTGGGGCATCCTGACGCCGCTGGCCTGGTAAGGAGAACACATGCTTGCCAATATCTATGCCGCCTTCGGGATGGTGTTCGATCCCTACGTGCTGGCGGTCATCCTCGGTGCGTCCATCTTCGGCCTGTTCATGGGAGCCGTGCCGGGCCTGTCGGCCACCATGGCGGTGGCGCTGCTGGTGCCGGTGACCTTCTTCATGCCGCCTGTACCGGCCATCGCGGCCATGGTGTCGGCCACGGCCATGGCGATCTTCTCGGGCGATATTCCGGGCTGCCTGCTGCGCATTCCCGGCACGCCCTCGTCAGCGGCCTATACCGATGAAGCCTATGCCATGACCATGAAGGGGCAGGGCGAGATCGCACTCGGCGCCAGCCTGGTGTTCTCGGTCATCGGTGGCCTGTTCGGTACCATCGTCCTGATCCTGGCCGCGCCCGCGCTGGCCGAGCTGGCGCTGAAGTTCTCCTCCTTCGAATACTTCTGGCTGGTGCTGCTGGGGTTGACCTGCGCCATCTTCATTGCGTCCGATAACCCGCTGAAGGGTTTTGTATCGCTGTTCCTGGGCATGTTCATCGCCTCGGTCGGCATGGGTAACCCGGCCGGTGCGCCGCGCTTCACCTTCGACCAGCCCGACCTGCTGGGCGGGGTCTCGCTGGTGCCGCTGATGGTGGGCATGTTCGCCATGTCGGAGGTGCTGCGCTTCGCGGTCTCGCGCGACTTCAGCATGAAGGTGGCCGAGAGCCGGGTCGGCAACGTCTTCAAGGGCATGTGGGGCCTGATGGTGAAGTACCCCAGGTCGGTACTGCGCGGCAGCGTGCTCGGTACGCTGGTGGGCGCCTTGCCGGGGGCCGGCGCCGATATCGCGGCCTGGATGTCGTATGCGATGAGCAAGAAGATGTCCAAGGAGCCGGAGAAGTTCGGCACCGGCCATCCGGAAGGCATCGTCGAATCGGGCGCGGCCAACAATTCGGCGCTGGCCGGTGCGTGGATCCCGGCGCTGGTGTTCGGCATCCCGGGAGACTCCATCACGGCCATCGTCATCGGGGTGCTGTACATGAAGAACCTCAATCCGGGGCCGATGATCTTCGTCGAAAATCCGGTGTCGATGTATGCGATCTTCCTCGTCTTCATCCTGGCCAATCTGCTGATGCTGCCGCTGGGCTTCTGGTGTATCAAGATGGCCAAGCGTATCCTGTCCATTCCGCGTGGCATCCTGATGCCGCTGATCCTGCTGTTCTGCATCGTCGGTTCCTACGCCACCAACAACAGCGTGACCGATGTGGGCATCATGCTGGTGTTCGGGCTGTTGGCCTATGTGATGGAAGAGAACGGCTTCCCGGTGGCGCCGGCAGTCCTGGGCGTGGTGCTGGGCGGCATGCTGGAAGAGCATTTCGTGACCTCGATGATCAAGTCGGACGGTCAGTTCCTGGCCTTCTTCGAGCGTCCCATCGCCGGCACGCTGGGCGTGATCACGCTGCTGCTGTGGTTGCTGCCGGTGGTGCTCGGGCTGGTGCGCAGGAAGAGCATGGCCGCCGCGTAGGACATGTCAGTTTCTGTCAATGATTCAAGCAAGGAAAGGATGGTTGTTGCAATGGCTGCACCCGAACGTTTTTCCGCTGATGCGTTGCGTCAGTTTGCCACCACGCTGCTGCAGAAGGCCGGGCTGGACGCCGACAAGGCCGACAGCGTCGCCACCACCCTGGTCGATGGCGACCTGCTGGGCCACGACACCCACGGACTGGCGCTGCTGGCGCCCTATGTCAAGGAGCTGGAAAAAGGCAGCATGACCAAGACCGGCCAGCCGGAGGTGCTGTCCGAACGCGCCGCCGCACTGGCCTGGGATGGCCGCCGCCTGCCGGGGCCGTGGCTGGTGCATCAGGGCATCGATGCGCTCATCCCCAAGGCGCGTGACTACGGCACTGCCTCGCTGACCATCCACCATAGCCATCACATCGCCTGCCTGGCTGCCTATCTGCTGCGCGCCACGCAGGAGGGCTTCATGATGATCCTGGCCAGTTCCGACCCGGCGGTGCAGAGCGTGGCGCCGTTCGGTGGCACCCAGGCGGTGTTTACGCCCAATCCGATTGCGGCCGGCATTCCCACCTCCGGCACGCCCTTCCTGGTCGATATCTCGGCCTCGATCACCACCAATGGCATGAGCAATCGCCTGCACAAGGCCGGCAAGCAGTTCGAGGAAGAATGGCTCATCGATGGCCAGGGCAATCCCAGCCGCGACCCGGCCGTGCTGGCCACCGATCCGCCTGGCACCATCCTGCCGCTGGGGGGCTTGTCGGCCGGGCACAAGGGCTTCGGGCTGGCGGTGCTGATCGAGGCGCTGACCGGCGGGCTGTCCGGTTTCGGTCGTGCCGATCCGCCAGCGGGATGGGGCGCGACGGTGTTCATGTCGCTCTACGATCCTTCGGCCTTTGGCGGCGAACAGGACTTCCGGCGCCAGATGGACCATATCGCCGCATCCTGCCGCAACAATCCGCCGCGTCCGGGCGTGGGCCAGGTGCGCATGCCGGGCGACCGGGGCATGCAGCGTCGGGCCGAGCAGATGGCGCAAGGGGTGGCGCTGCATCCGACGATTGCGCCCATACTGCGTGAAAGTGCCGCCGCCTACGGCCTGGAGTTTCCCGCCACCCTGAGCTGATCACACACAACATGCCCATCGAAGCGATCGAACCGCAGCGGCTGTACCGGCAGATCAGCGACCAGTTGCGCAAGCTGATCGTGGATGGCGAGTTTGCGGTCGGTTCGCGCCTGCCTTCCGAGCGCGACCTGGCGCTGCAACTGGGGGTGAGCCGGCCTTCCTTGCGCGAGGCCCTGATCGCGCTGGAGGTGGAAGGGCATATCGAGGTCAGGATGGGTTCGGGCATCTATGTCTGCCCGCCGGTGCAGCGCGAGCGTCGCAGTGACCTGTCCGGCGAGGAGGGACCGCTGGAGCTGATCCGTGCCCGCGAGATGATCGAAGGGGAGGTGGCCTATGCCGCCGCCCAGCATGGCAGCCGGCAGCAGATCGCCGCCATCGAGGAGGCCTATGCGCTGATGATTTCCAATGCCGAGGCCGGCATCGATCCGCTGGAGGCTGACCGGCTGTTCCATATCCGGATGGCCGAGGCGACCGGCAACAGCGTGCTGGTCGGGCTGGTGACGCAGTTGTTCGATGCCCGCCTGGGACCGCTGTTCGAACGCCTGCACAGTCACTTCGACGGGACCCGCGTGTGGCAGGAAGCCATCGATGAGCACGGCCTGATCATGCAGGCCCTGCGCGAGCGCAATCCCGAGCAGGCCCGTGCGGCCATGCGGCGGCACATGGATATCGCCTTCACGCGCTACAGCGCCAACCTGATCCGCGAATACGGCAATCGCCAGCAGCAGGAGGGCAAGCCGCGCAAGCGCACGGCCCGCAAGGTCGACACTCAGTTGAAATAGGTACGCGCCATCTCGAAGCGGGTGGCGAAGTAGGGGTTGTCCATCCGCGTGATGTGCACCTTGCCGTTGGTGGAGGGCGCATGCACGAAGCGGCCGTCACCGAGGTAGATGCCCACGTGCGAGAAGGGCTTGTTCATGGTGTTGAAGAACACCAGGTCACCGGCGCGCAATTGCGAGGGATCGATCTGCCGACCACGCCGCGCGATGTCGGCGGCGCTGCCGCTGATGCGGTAATTGGCGGCCTGACCGAAGATGTAGGAGACCATGCCGCTGCAATCCAGGCCGGCCGAGGGATTCTTGCCGCCGAAGCGATATCCGGTATCGATCAGCGAGAGCGCATAGAGCGCCACTTCATTGCCGTTTTCGCTGGCCGGCAGTGCCGGCACCTGCGATTGCGGGGCGCCGGGCAGCCGTTCGATGGGGGGCGCGGTCGGTGCCGTGCCGCAGGCGGCCAGCACCAGCGCGGTGGCCAATGCGGCCACTGCGGCCAGGGTCGATCGGGGGGATGGCGCGCTGGCCATCCGGTTCGAAACAATCCGCACGCGCCCCGCCATCGCTTACTTCCCGATCTTGGCCAGGACCACTTCCAGCATGTCGAACATCTGGTCGATTTCTTCCTTGGTTACGTTCAGGGCCGGCATGAAGCGCAGCAGGTTGGGGCGCGGGGAGTTCAGCAGCAGACCCACCGGTTCCAGGTTGCGTGCCGCTTCGACGATCTGCGGGCCGATGTCGCGACCCAGTTGCAGGGCGCGCAGCAGGCCTTCGCCACGCTCGCCTTCGAAGCCGTACTTCTCCGAGATTTCCAGCGAACGCTGGCGCAGGTACTGCCCGCGCTCGCGCACGCCTTCCATGAAGCCGGGCTTGAGCAGTTCCTTGATCACGGCCACGCCCACTGCGGTCATCAGCGGATTGCCGTTGTAGGTGCCGCCCTGTTCACCGGCTTCGAAGCAGGCGATCTCTTCACGCGCCAGCAGGGCTGCCAGCGGCACGCCGCCGCCGATGCCCTTGGCCAGGGTCATGATGTCGGGTTCGATACCGGAGTGCTGGTAGGCGAACAGCTGGCCGGTACGGCCCATGCCGCTCTGCACTTCATCGACGATCAGCAGCAGGTTCTTTTCCTTGGTCAGGGCGCGCAGGCCCTGCATGAATTCCTTGGTGGCGGGGATCACGCCGCCTTCGCCCTGCACCGGCTCCAGCATTACGGCCACGGTGTGTTCGCCGATGAGCGCCTTGACGCTGTCCAGGTCATTCAAGATGGCCTTGGGGAAGCCCGGCACCTGCGGGGCGAACATGGTGTCCCAGCCGTCCTTGCCGCTGGCCGACATGGTGGCCAGGGTACGGCCGTGGAAGCTGTGCTTGAAGGTGATGATCTCGAAGCGTGCCGAACCGTTGGCGGCCGGGTTCTTCTTGCCCCACTTGCGGGCCAGCTTGATGGCGCCTTCGTTGGCCTCGCCGCCGCTGTTGGCGAAGAACACGCGGTCGAACACCGAGTTCTCGGTCAGCAGTTTGGCCAGCTCGATGGAGGGCTGGTTGTAGAAGGCCGGGGAGGGATTGATCAGCTTCTTGCTCTGCGCGGCCAGGGCATCGGCGATACATTGCGGCGCATGACCCAGGGTGTTGACGGCCCAGCCCTGGAGGTAGTCGAGGTAACGCTTGCCGTTATGGTCGGTCAGCCACATGCCCTGGCCTTCGGTGAAGACCAGCTCGGGGCGGTTGGTGACGTACATCAGCTTGTTGGCGTCGGACTGGCTGTATTGCATCGATGGACTCCTGCAAGGATTGCTTGCGATAGGGTGATAGGAATGGTGCGGGACAGACCGTTGCTGACACACTGGCAGGAAGCGGTAGGCGCACGACAGACCCGGATGGCGGATAAAAAAAAGCCACAGGGTTTGCCTGTGGCTTCGCGATTCGTTTCACTTCACGCGCGCAGCAGCAAACCTTTCTCAGGTTGGCTGCGACGTCGTAAAAATGTGGCGTTGGCGATCATTCGGTGAATATTAGGACGTTTTGCGCATAGCGTCAAAAAGAAATTTCCCGTCGGACCCGCTCACGGGCGCATCCGGCGGGCCACCGTTGCAATTTCATCGTATCGCGCCGGGCCGCGTGGCGTCAGGCTTGGGCGGCATCTTCGCAAATGCGCGTGACGCCGGCATGACAGTACGCTGCTCAGCTTGCCGGGCTGTCCGAGACGGCCTTGGCCAGGTCGGCTTCGGAGGTGAAGGAGTCGGCGTAGAACTCGTCTTCCGGCAAACCGCACTGGGCGCTGAAGTCGCGCTGTGCCGATTCGACCACGATGGGCGCGCCGCAGGCGTAGACCTGGTGGCCGGAGAGGTCGGGGAAGTCTTCCATCACGGCACGGTGGACGAAGCCGCTGCGGCCGCTCCACTGGTCTTCCGGCTGGGCGTTGGATACCACCGGCACATACTTGAAGTTGGGCAGGTCGCGCTGCCACTGCTGGCACAGCGCGTCCATGTACAGGTCCTGCGGCCGGCGACCGCCCCAGTACAAGGTGACCGGGCGGGTGGAGCCGGCGTGTTCCAGCTGCTCGACGATGGCCTTGATGGGCGCGAAACCGGTGCCGGAGGCGAGCAGGACGATGGGCTTGTCGGAGTCCTCACGCAGGAAGAAGGTCCCCAGCGGGCCTTCGATGCGCAGGATGTCGCGTTCCTTCAGGGTGGTGAAGACCTGGTCGGTGAACAGGCCGCCCGGCAGATGGCGGATGTGCAGGCTCATGGGCTCATCCTTGTGCGGGGCGGTGGCCATGCTGTAGCTGCGGCGCTTGCCGTCACGCAGCAGGAATTCCACGTACTGGCCGGCCTTGTACTGCAGGCGGTCGTTGGCCGGCAGTTGCAGCGAGAGCACGATGACGTCCTCGGCCACCTTGTCCAGCTTGGCCACGCGCACCGGCAGCTTGCGCACCGGGATTTCGCCCACGCCGGCCACTTCGCGGGCCTCGATGGTGACATCGCTCTGCGGCTTGGCCACGCAGAACAGGGCATAGCCCAGTTGCTGCTCGTGCGCCGACAGGGCGCGTTCCTGGTGCGGGCCGTGCTCCACCTGGCCGGCCACCAGCTTGCCCTTGCAGGAGCTGCAGGCGCCGTTCTTGCAGCCGTAGGGCAGGCCCACGCCGGCGCGGATGGCCGCGGTGAGGATGGATTCACCTGCGTCGCAGGAGAACTGACGGCCGCTAGGCTGGACTGTGACTTGGAAACTCATACAATTCTGCTTCTGGATAAATTTGGATTGAATACCGTGAAAAAACTGGGCCTGCCCCGCGTACTGATCCTGGGCTGTGGCGATGTCGGCCTGCGCCTGCTGCCGCTGCTGCTGCCGCGCTATCGCGTGCTGGCCGTGACCAGCCACCCCGAGCGCTGCGCCGAACTGCGCGCGGCTGGCGCCATTCCCATCGTCGCCGACCTTGACGCCCCCCTGACGCTGGGCCGCCTGGCACGCCTGGCGCCGACCATCCTGCACCTGGCGCCACCGCAGTCGGACGGCCGCATCGACCGCCGTACCCGCAATTTGGCCGCCATTTTACCCGAGGGCGCGCGCCTGGTTTACATCAGCACCACCGGCGTGTATGGAGATTGCGCTGGCGCAAGCTTCGACGAGACCCGCCGCGTCAATCCGCAGAACCTGCGCGCCGTGCGCCGGGTCGATGCCGAAACGGTCCTGCGGGCCTGGGCGCGACGCCGGCACGGTCGCCTTTCGATCCTGCGCGTGCCGGGCATCTACGCCGCCGACCGCCTGCCGCTGGAACGCCTGCAGAAGGGCCTGCCGGCGTTGGTGGCCGGGGAGGACGTGCATACCAACCACATCCATGGCGACGACCTGGCCCGCATTGCCGCCGCTGCCATGCGCCTGGGCGCGCCCAACCGCGTCTATCATGCCGTCGACGACACGCAACTGAAGATGGCCGACTACTTCGACGCCGTGGCCGACGCTGCCGGCCTGGCCCGTCCGCCGCGCCTGCCGCGTGCCGAGCTGGAACGCAGCGTCTCGCCGATGATGCTGTCCTTCATGTCGGAATCGCGCCGTCTGGCCAACCAGCGCATCAAGCAGGAACTGGGCGTGCGGCTGCGTTATCCCGACGTCCAGGCCTTGTTGACTGAATGGAAACTGACGAAAACCTGACGCCTTTATGCGTTTTGGGTGTCTTTCTTATTCGAAATACGAATAAGCATACGATTTTTAAGTAGTTGTTCGGCCTGGCCGGCAACAGTACAGTGCATCCCTGACAAAAAGGGGGAAAGCGCGCCCGGGGGCGCTCTGCCATCCCTTCCATGCATCCTGATCCAGGCATTTCAACCGCATCTCAACCTGCGCGGCTCGGCCGCCGGACGACATGAAGCTATCTTTCAACAACGTCGCCAAGCGCTTCGGCGACCTGCACGTGATCGAGGAATTCACCCGCGACATCGCATCGGGTGAACTGGTCGCGCTGGTCGGCCCCTCCGGTTGCGGCAAGTCCACGCTGCTGCACATGGCGGCAGGCCTGGAGAAGCCCAGCAGCGGCACCGTTGCCGGTGACGGGCAGGCCATACGCGGCCCGCATCCCGAGCGCACCCTGATGTTCCAGGAAAACGCGCTCTATCCGTGGCTGACATTGCAGCAGAACGTGGCCCTGGCCCTCGAATTCCAGAACATCGACAAGAAGAAGGCCGCCGAGCAGGCCGCCGTCTGGCTGGACAACGTCAAGCTCAAGGGCTTCGAACACTATTACCCGCACCAGGTCTCGGGTGGCATGCGCCAGCGCGCCGCGCTGGCACGCGCCTTCATCTCGCAGCCCAAGGCCCTGCTGCTGGACGAGCCCTTCGGCGCCCTCGATGCACTCACCCGCATGACCCTGCAGGACGCCCTGCGCGACCTGATCCGCCAGCAGGGGCCGACCGTGGTGCTGGTCACCCACGATGTGGACGAGGCGCTGTTCCTGGCCGACCGCATCTTCGTGTTCAGCCCGCGCCCGGCCAAGGTCTTGAAGGAATTCAATCTCGTGCATCACGAAAAGACGCACGACCTGTCCGAATTCGCGGCCACCCGTCGCGAGATCCTCTGCCTGCTGGGCATCCATGCCGAGCAGGACGAATTTGCCAAAAACATTGAAGGGGTTGGAGTATGAAACTTGCACGCATCCTGGCACCGGCCATCGCCGCCGCGGCCCTGGCTTTCACCGGCAATGCCTTTGCCCTGGAAAAATTCAAGATCGGCTACCTGCGCGTCATGGACGATGCCCAGGCCATGGCCGCCTATGAAGCCGGCCTCTACAAGAAGTACGGCCTGGATGTGGAGCTGATCGAATTCAAGTCCGGTACCGACCTGGTCAAGGCCATCGTCGGCGGCCAGCTCGACAGCGGCGTGTTCGGTTTCTCCAACGCCGTGGCCTGGGCCTCCAAGGGCGCCGACCTGAAGGTGGTGGGCGGTGCGCAACTGGGCTATCACGCCCTGGTGGCACGCGAGGATTCGGGCATCAACAAGGTCGCCGACCTGAAGGGCAAGACCCTGGCCTCGCAAGCCGAGGGCAGCACCGCTGACACCGTGCTCAAGGGCGTGGTCCTGCGTGATGCCGGCGTCAATCCTGACGACGTCAACGTGATGGGCGTCTCGCCCCAGGTGGCGGTGCAGTCGCTGGTGGGCAAGCGTGTGGACGCGGCCTTCCTGTTCGAACCGCAGGCCCGCATCGCGCAGCTGATCGCACCGGTCAAGCAGGTCTACGAGATCGGTGAAGTCTGGCCCTTCCCCTGCATGGTGGTGATCACTTCCGGCGAGACATTGAAGAAGAAGCGCGACGCTGTCTGGAAGTCGCTCGACGCCCAGCGTGACGCCATCACCCTGCTGCAGAAGAAGCCCGCCGAGGCATCCAAGCTGATCGCCGGCTACTTCATCGCCGAGCCGACCCTGAAGACCTTGAAGCATGGCGAAATGCTGCGCGAAGACGTGATCCGCGATGCCATCAAGAGTCAGACCTTCACTGCCAAGATCAACAAGAAGGACCAGGACCGCATGCAGGAAATCGCCGATATCCTGCAATCCCAGGGTTCGCTCAAGACCCGCGATGGCAAGCCCTTCGACGTGAACTCCATCACCGACCTGTCGTGGCAGAACGCGCGCAAGCTGTGATGCCGGGATGGCCGGATGCCTGAGGATTGTGCTGCCTACCGTTCGCCCTGAGTAGCGGCGCAGCCGCGTATCGAAGGCACTCCGTCGGGGCGCCTTCGATACGGCCCTGCGGGCCTACTCAGTCCGAACGGTTGGAGGTCGGGTTGAAGAGGTTTAATGTTTTTTGATCTGGCCGGACCGAGTCCGGCCATCGTCTTTTCTTAGTCTTATGAGCTCACAGCGTCGCGTTACCGGCATCCGCAAAAAGCTGGCCATGGTTCTGGCCATCGTCTTCATCCTTCTGATGTGGCAGATCGCGGCCTGGTCGCTGCCGTCCTTCCTGATGCCGGGCGTGCCGTCGGTGGCCGCGCGCCTGTTTGAAGAGGTGCAGTCCGGCAATTTCCGCCTGGCCCTGTTCGGCAGCCTCTATCGCCTGGGCCTGGGCTATGGCTCGGCGCTGGTGCTGGGCATCGGTTTCGGCCTGATCGGCGCAGTATTGTTCTTCTTCCGCGAAGTGCTGAAGTCGGCCATCGTGATCCTGCAATCGATTCCTTCCATCGCCTGGGTACCGCTGTTCCTGATCCTGATGGGCTTCGGCAACCTGCCCATCGTAGTGGTGGTGGCCATCGCAGCCTTCTTCCCGGCGGCACTGTCGGTGATGAACGCCACCGAGAGCGTGCAGCAGGTGCATGTCTCGGCGGCCCGCGTGATGGGCGCGTCGCGCCTGTCCCTGCTGCGCCGGGTCTACCTGCCGGCGGTGATGCCGGAGCTGATCACCGGCGCCCAGCTGGCCTTCGGCAACGCCTGGCGCGCCCTGATCTCGGCCGAGATGCTGGTCGGTTTCGGCAAGGGGCTGGGCCGCACGCTGGCCTACTCGGGGGAGACTGCGGACATGATCGGCGTGATGGCCAACATCCTGACCATTGCCATCCTGGCGGCGCTGATCGACCAGGTCATCCTGGAAAACCTCAAGCATCGCCTGCTGCGGTATCAGTATGTCTGAGCAGGATGTCTGAGCAAGACTCCTGATCCGGGTTTGATCCAACACCAAGTATTCAAGTCATCTGGACTCACGATGCGCGGTCTTCATTCTTTCATTTTTGCGCTGGCGGCATTGCTGTCATGCAGCCTGCAGGCCGGTGTGCTGGATGACGCCCGTCGTAGCGGGCAACTGCGCATCGGGCTGGATCACGTTCCGCCGACGTACAAGGGCGGCATGAAATTCCGCACGCCGGAAAACATCGCCACCGTACTGGCCGATGACCTGGCCGCGCAGTGGAAGGTGAAGGCCGAGCTACAGACCAACGGTGCCGAACGTGCCGCCCTGAAGGGGATGCGGCCCGAACTGGTATTCACCCGCACGGCGCCCGGTCAGGCCGCGGTGAGCGATGTGGTCGAGATCCCCACCGGCTACAGCGCCGGCGGCATGGCCATCATGCGCACCGACACCACCATCCGCAAATGGGAAGACCTGAAAGGCCGCAGCGTCTGCGTCTCTACCGGTTCGCCCTATGTCGGCACGCTCGCTGCGCGTTACGGCGCCATCGAAAAAGTGATGCCGGCCCCCGCCGATTCCCTGCTGGCGGTGCGCATCGGCCAGTGTGACGCGGCGGTGCATGACGACACCCTGATGAAGGCCCTGCTCAAGCTGCCGGAGTGGAGGAAGTTTTCCGCCCAGTTGCCGCCCACCTCTCGCCAGGCACTGGTACTGCAGGTGCGCAGCAGCGACCCGGCCGATCTGGCGGCGGCACGTCAGGTGGCGGCGCGCTGGAACGATGCGTTCTGGGGCAATGCCATCAAGAAGTGGGTCAATAGCGTGGCCTTCGAGGTCTATCTGGATCAGAACGTTCCGGATTGTCACTGACCCGCCCGCAAAATTCGCGCCTTGCACTTCATCCCAAACGAGACTCGCAGCTACACGGTCGGCACTGTGCCGCCGTCTATCCGATACTCGGTTCCCGCCATCGAAGCCGCTCGCGGGGATGCCAGAAACGCGATCAGATCGGCGACCTCCTGCGGTTGTGCGGGCCGGCCTACCGGGATGCCTCCCAACCAGTCCATGATGATTTTCTTGCCACCCTCGTAGTCCGTCCCGGCCTGCGTCGCCATCCGCTGCGCGAACGTCACGGAAGCCTCGGTCTCGATCCAGCCCGGAGCGACGCTCAACACGCGCACGCCCTTTGGCGTCACCTCTCTCGCCAGCGACTTGCTGTAGGTCGTGAGCGCCGCCTTGGCAGCGGCATAAGCGGTGGTCGACTCGGGCAAGGGCAGCACGCGCTGGATGGAGCTGACGTGAATGATGACCCCGGAGCCTTGCGCCAGCATGGCGGGCAACAGTGCACGATCCAGACGCACGGCCGGCATCAGGTTCAGGTTGAGCTCGGCGAACCAGTGCTCGTCGCTGATCGCAGCAAAACCGCCCACGGGCGTCCTTGATCCGCCAAGCACGTTGATCACGATATCGACGCCGCCCCATTCCTGCAGGATGGCGTGGGCGAGTTGATCGCTACCCTCCGCCGTCGACAGGTCCGCAGCGAGGTAGGTCACCCCCTCGATGGGCTGCACAGGCAGGGAGCGTGCGGACGTCAGCACCCGGGCACCGGCCTGCGCAAGGGTTTTTACGACGGCAGCGCCAAGACCCTGCGTGCCACCGGTGACCACGGCCCGCAGGCCCTTGATCTGAAGGTCGAAGCTCATGCGCTGATCTCCAGCGAGGCGATCAGACCACCCTCCACGCGAAAGCGATAGTTCAGCACGATCGGGCTGCCGGGGAAGTTGCCGGAGACGTTGGCGCGTACGAGCTGGATGCCGTCGTCCAGTTCCATGGCAAACGGCACGCTGGTCGCGCTGTACCTGGCCGATGCCTCGGCCATGAAGGCCGTGATGGCGTTGACGCCGGTATAGGTATGGCCGTCATCCCTCATGACGGCCTGTGCCGAGAAGCAGCGCGCCAGCGCTTCGGGATTGTGTTCGGCCGCGAAGTACGCGGCAATTGGCTCAGGAAGGGGCAGGGTGTCCATGTGCTTGGCTCGGTGAGGTCAGTAGAGGCCTCAGGATGCGCGCCAATGTGAATTTAGTTAATATCCTAGAATTCGTATGTTCTATGTAGAAAATAATACATAATGCGTGGATCCGATTTTGCTGAGTTGAAGGCCTTCGTCGCTGTCGTGGAGCGGCAGAGTTTTGCCCGCGCGGCGGAGCATCTGGGTCTCTCGCCGTCGGCCCTGAGCCAGACCATCCGGCAACTCGAAGGCCGCATTGGCGCTCGTCTGCTGAACCGGACCACGCGCAGCGTCGCGCCCTCGGCAAGTGGTGAACTGCTCTACAGACGTGTGGCACCGCTGTTTCGGGAGATGGCTGCTGCAGTCGCCGAAGCCAGCGAGGCCACAGGCAAGATGAGTGGCACGCTGCGCATCAATACGCTAGGGATCGCGGCGCGAACCCTCATTGCGCCCCGGCTTTCACGTTTCCATCAGGCGCACCCGGACGTCGTCCTCGACATCGTCGTGGACGACGCGCTGGCCGACATCGTGGAGGGCCGTTTCGATGCAGGTATCCGCGTCGGTAACCGGCTCGAGAAAGACATGGTGGCGGTCCGCCTCACACCGGACCTGAACATGGTGGCCGTGGCGTCTCCGGACTATCTCGCCCGTCGCGGAACGCCCAGGACACCTGCCGACTTGCACCAGCACACCTGCATCAACTGGCGGCTCCAGATGGACGGCAGGCACTACCGTTGGGAATTCAAGAAACGTGGGCGACAGATGGAGGTCGCGGTGAACGGCCCCATCGTCACCAACCATGCCGATATCGGCATCGCTGCAGCACTCGACGGGCTTGGCATTGCCTATCACTTTGAACGGGATGGCGTGGCCGGACTTCTGGAACAGGGGCGGCTGGTCCAGGTGCTGGCGGACTGGTCGATTTCGCGCCCGGGGCTGTTCCTCTATTACCCGAACAGGCGGCATCGACCAGCTCTCCTCGGTGCGTTCATCGACTGTCTGCTGGATCGGGAGCCAGAGACCGTCTGACCGTATACGTCGACGGCCGGGAAGCCGGTCTAAGCCATCGTGGCCGCATTGAGCGTGCCGTTCTTGGCCATCTCCTTGATCCGCTCGCGGACCTTCTCTGCCAGTTTCTGCTTGTCGTCGGACGACATCTGCTCGTATTGATCTTTCGTTACCCCCAGGGACTGCAGCACCATATAGAACAGCCGCTGATCCGGCGACATGGCCGCCCATTCCTGCAGTTCCCGCGCCGGATCGGACTTCGTCGAGGCTGACAGCGAGCCACTGGCCTTGGCCAGCTGCAGCCTGCTCTCGAAAGAAGATCCCGATGCGTTGCCCCCGCCTTGCGTCGAACCACTGCCCGGATAGGTGGCATTTTTATCAATCGAATCGATGATGTTCATGATGAGTTTGTGATCTCCGATAAAACTTCATTGTGCGTGGGCTGGACGCATGCTTGCAGCCCAAGGTCTGACAGGTCAGCGGCCGCCGATCCGTCCTGGCGGGCGGAGTCATTTTAGAACTTATTTTATAAACAGGCGTGAGAACCGGCTGGGGCGACCACATCGATATGAGGTACCCCCCATCCGCAGCATGTGGGCTGGACGCCTGCTGTTTTCCGCCGGATCTTGGCCAAGGGTCTGAATGACAATACCCCGTGCGCCAATATAAACAGGGGATTGCATGCTCGTCGGGGCGGGGAACATCAGGGCTATCAACGCTTGCCAACAACCCGATAACTCTTTCCCGTGCGAACAATCTGGACGAAGCCTTCCTCACCGAGGTGCATACCCGCGATAAGTAGTTGATCAGCACTCACCCTATCCAGCAAATGAACCCGGGTTGCCGTCGCCAGATGCGGATCAAGGTCGAATGCGATGGAGACGTCGGGGCGAGCGATCTGCAGGTGCGGGAAATGCACGATATCGCCCCAGATCAACAGGCGCTGCCCATTTGAGTTGATGTGATAGCCGCAATGTCCGGCGGTATGTCCCGGCAGCGGCTGGGCGCTAATGCCGGGAAGGACCTCGCCGCCGGCGAAGGTGCGCAGCCTGTCCCGATACTTGCCGAATACCCGGCGCGCGAAGATGAAATTTCCGCGCGCCCGCTCGCTGGCACGGCAGAAATTGGCGTCGTTCTCCCAGAAGTCCAGTTCCTGCCCCTGCACTACCAACTCCGCATCGGGGAAGGCGCGGTCTCCTGCGCTATCGAGCAGGCCACCAATGTGGTCGGGATGAGCATGGGTCAGAAGGACGGTATCGATGTCGGAAGGCAGCACTCCGGCCCGCTTGAGATTGTCCTGTAATCGGCCGCCCCATTGCTTGAAGCCACCGGCGCCGGCATCGACCAACACGGTTTGCGTCGGGCTGCGGATCAAATAGCAATTGATATGGATGGCAGAAGGGTCGCTCATTCCTGCCGCATGCTGGAGCCTGGTCGCCTCTGCGGGATCGATATTGGACAGCAGCTCCAGAGGTGCGCTGAGAAAACCATCGCTGATGGCGGTGACGGAGAAATCACCGATTTGCTGACTGGGGAAATGCATTTTCGTCTCGTTTGCTGTGGGTAGGAATCAATGCCTTGCGCTGATGGACTGCGCGGCATAGGCAAAGCAGCGGATGCGGGGCAGCAGTCCGGTATGGTCCTGGATGGCCTCGTCCAGCTGCTGCATGAAATCTTCCATGACGGCCGGCGTCCTGTTTGCCGACATCCGATAACGGACGTCGGCGAATGCAGGGTGGCCTGTCCCATGACCGACCGCAACGTAGATGACGTGGATGTTCTCGGGCCGCGCCTCCAGAATCTTCGTGCAGAGCTGTATGCAGCGCGCGGTGAGCCGATCCAGGGATTGCGCGGCGGGCATCTGGTCCTGGCGGATGTATAAAGTGAGATTGGGCATCGTGCTAGCTCGCGCTGACGATGGCTGGCTCGCTACCGCTGCGCAGTTGCGCAGTCATCGGAGCATAGAGATACATTCCTTCGGGTAGGGTAATACCGTCGATATCGACAGGATCGGACAGGACTGCCATCCATCTCCATTCCGGGAATTTCTCCAGGGCGACGGCATGCAGGATCGATGGCGACAGCCCCATCGCCACCAAGGGATCGGGGCCACGCGCACTGAGCAGCAGATACTCCCCGCTACGCACCGCAGGCGCAGTAGCCGATGTTTCATAGAGATTGCGATGCCAGTCGGTGATGTGTTGCTGCCATCGCGCGAAATTGCCACCGCCTTTTCGCCGGTATTCTTCAGAGAGAAGCACGTCGTGATGGTCAATCGTATGCAGCGCGAGATAGACCGGGCAGCCTTCCCTCAAAGCCTTGAATCGCTGCGAAGTGTGAAAGCCGCGCACGGAGATAAGGGCGGGCAACTTTTCCAGGCTGTAGAAATCGTTCCATTCTGCTTCGCTGATGGGGTCGGCGAAGCTGCATTCGACGGTATAGATCATAATGATGACGGGCCACGGCCACCCTTGTGGCGGCTTGCTTGGTTGAGGAGTTGTCATGATAGGTAGCCAATGCCGGCCAATAAATCGATATTTAGGCAAGCTTCACTGACATAAGGTAAAGCTCACGTCATCAACCCGCTTATGGAATACGAGGAATACGATGCGGCGCAGGATTCCCAGCAACAGCTCACTGATGGCATTCGAGGCTGCGGCGCGTCACGGCAGCTTTGCACGTGCCGCCGAAGAACTGGCCTTGACCGAAGGCGCCATCAGTCGGCAGATTGGCCGCCTGGAGGGATTTCTGGGAGTGACCCTGTTCGAGCGGATCGGCAACCGCGTGCGCTTGCTGCCGCATGGCCAACGCTATGCCAGCCATGTCCGGGAAACCCTGGAGCGCCTGGACCGAGACAGCCAGCATCTGATGTCCCAGCCTCCCAACGGGGCCAGCCTGGATATCGCGGTCAGCCCTACGTTTGCGATGCGCTGGCTGATCCCTCGCCTGCCGCGCTTTGCTGCTCTGCATCCCCACATCACGGTGCATCTCTCCGAACGCATGGAGCCGTTCCTGCTGCCTGGTAGTGGCCTGGATGCGGCGATCCATTTCTTGCATCCGGCCTGGGCCGGAATGCACACCTATCGTCTGCTCGATGAGGTGCTGGTGCCGGTATGTCATCCTGCATTACTGGAAGGAGCGACAGGGACCCCTGCCTTGGACACTCTGCCTCGCCTGCATCGACGTCAGAATCACGATGCCTGGAACCGCTATGCCGCGCAGACAGGGATTAGCCTGAGCCATTCTGCGCAAGGGCCCCGCTATGATTTGCATGGAATGCTGATTGAGGCAGCATTGGCCGGGCTGGGCGTCGCGCTGGTGCCGCGTCTGTATGTGGAAGTCGAGCTGGCGCAAGGTCGCCTGGTCGCACCGTGGCCGCAGGACGGCAGCATTTCCAAGACATTTTGCCTTGTGCTCCCTGAGCCGTTGCAACTTGGCAGTGAGCCCCTCAGGGCGTTCGCACAATGGATTCTTGAAGAAGCGAGACCGTTGGCCGGACTTGAATGAGCGAATGGCCGACTTTCGTATGACCTCGTGGCACCCTCCGGAAGGCAATGAAAGGTGGTCAGGAGGAGCGAGTCATCCTGCGAGCGAATCATGAATGGCTATGTCCCCCGGATGATACGGTTCATCGGTGCGGAAAACGCGCGTGAGATGGCCTGGGCCAGCGCAGCCGAAATCATGAAGTAAGCGGGCAGGAGGACCATCTTTCCTCCTCCTGAAATGGTTTGCGGCGGGAATCCTGCGCGCATCAGGCCGAGTACGATCAGATGAAAAAGATAGAGCTCATAGCTCAAGCGCCCGCATGCAGCCAGCCCACGGCACGCGACTGTCGTGCAGCGTGCGGGCCTGTATTGCGCGGTGACCAGCATAAGTGCCGTCCCTGCAGCCATGACCGTGCAACCCAGCACCTTGCTCTGCGCGATCGGCCAAGCCAGATATAACACCGCCATGGATAGTCCGAGTGCGACCCGCACGACAGGGTGATTCAGCCATGCGAACCCGCCGCGCCTGGAAAAGATCGCAGCACAACAGCCGATCGCGATACTGTCGAAGCAGGCCCAATAGCCATACAGGAATTGCCCCTCGTCGCCGGGGTGCGCAAAACGATAGACCGGCCCGACCACGATGATCACCGCCATGAAGACCAGAAGCCGGCGCTCGCTTTTCAACACCAGACAGGCCAGCGGGAACACCAGATAGAACACCTCTTCTACGGAAAGCGACCACAGCACGCCGAGCGCATAGTTCACCCATCCATGCCGCGCAATCAGCACGTTCATGTGGAAAGCCACCCCGGCCAGGTTGACGCGCCACATCGACACGCTGCCTCCATCGACGACGCGGTTCTGAAAGATGGTCAGCCCCGCCATAGCCAGCAGATCCACGAGGCATAGCAGGAGCAGCAGGCAAGGCAGGATGCGCGCGATGCGCAGACGGTAGAAGCCGGCCAGGTCGATCTGGCCGATCTCCCGCCGGCGCTGAAAGACTTTGGACGTGATCAGGAAGCCCGAGATGGCGAAGAAGATGGTGACGCCGTAGTTGCCGTTGCGCGCCAAGGCGCGTAATGCCGGCCATCCGAACACGTCCGCCAGCCATGTCTCTTCAAGCCGATAGGCAATATTGAAATGGTGAAACAGTACTAGCAGGATCGCGATGCCTCTGAGTACATCGATCCGGGGATTATGCGTCGTCAGCATGCGGTCGTGACAATCGGTGGAGGGCATCGAGGGTATGTTGGCCTTTCAGAGGTATAGACATTTTAGTCTAGACACTTTGGTCTAGAAAATATATTCTACTTCGCAACGATCATGCCTTTTGGAATCCGATATGGAACCAGCCCACAAGAAATCCAGGCCCACCGCGGCCGAATTGAACCTGTTGCGCGTGCTGTGGCAGCTGGGCGGTGCCACCGTCAAGCAAGTGCATGAGGCCATGCTGCCGGAGCGGCCCGATCTCTCCTATGCCACCGTGTTGCGGCAGATGCAGGTCATGCACGGCAAAGGCTTGCTGACGCGCGATGAAAGCGAGCGCTCTCACGTCTATGCGCCGGCTCAGCGGCAGAAGTCGCTGCAGGCGACCCTGCTGAAGGATCTGATCCAGAAGGCGTTCTCGGGATCGGGCAAGGCGCTGGTGATGGCGGCATTGCGCCATCACGTGACGCAAGAAGAGAAAGACGAGATCAGGAGACTACTGCACGGAGATGAGCGGTGATCGCGGAATCATCTACCGTGGTCACGGCAATCGGCTGGGCGCTTCTGAATTTCCTCTGGAAAGGGGCACTGATCGGTGCCGTCGCTGTCGTGCTGCTGCGCCTGCTCCCCACTGCGGCTTGCAGGCAACGTTATCTGATGCTGTGTCTGGCGCAACTGTCGTGCCTGGCGTCGGTGTTGCTGGAGGCAGGCCTGTCTATTGCAATGACCACAGCATCGACAGGCGCCGGCCACGGTCTGGCCGGGATGATCGGAAGCCAGCCCTTTTCCATCTTCCTCACCTCCGCAATGCCATGGCTGGTTGCCTGCTGGTCGGTCGGCGTGATCGCAATGGGAGCGCGGCTGGCATCCGGGCTGTACTGGAGCAGGAATATCGCAGTACAGACCGGCGCAGCGCCCACGCGTTGGCAGGGCTGCGCCAGCTCCCTGGCGATATGTTGCGGCATCCGCCGACCGGTCTTGCTACGTGTGGCGCATGGCAACCATGGACCGCTGACGACAGGATGGTGGCGGCCAGTCATCATCGTCCCGGGAGCGATTTTTCTGAACATGCCACCGCAGATGCTGGAAGCCTTGCTGGCTCATGAGATCGCCCACATCAAGCGCCTGGATTACCTCATCAATCTGTTGCAGAACGCGATCGAGGCATTGCTCTTCTTCCATCCAGTGGTGTGGTGGCTCTCCCGGCACATCCGTATGGAGCGCGAGTTGATCGCCGACGATCTGGCCGGTACGCTGACCGGCGAGCCGCGGCAATTGGCGCTCGCGCTGGAGCGCCTGAGTCAATGCCAGACGCGGGACAATACGGTAGGCGTGTCGCTGCAAGCGGCGAGCGGGGAATTGCTGGAGCGCGTGAAGCGGCTGGCGCGGCCGTCAACACGGATACCGCCCACGGTCATGATATCCACGGTGCCGGCGGTGATGCTGGCCCTGACGATGGCTGCCGCGCTCGCGGCTGGTCTGCAGTTTGTGCCGGCTACGCCATCATCGATGGCAGCGACGCGCGCCGCGTCGGAGCATCGGCAAGCCGGCACCTTGACGGATGCCGTTCAGGAGGGGGAAGCCTCTATGCTGGGACGGCTGTTGGAGTCGAATCATGTGGCGGTTCTGGATAGCCATTCCGGTCGCGTGCTGCTGCGAAAGGACGCCGATGCGGTGGTGCCGATCGCCTCGCTGACCAAGCTGGTCACGGCGATGGTCGTACTCGATGCAAAGCCTGATCTGGATCGACTGGTTCGCATCGAACAGCAGCACGTCAGCGCCTTGCGGCAGGTCAGTTCCAGTCTGCCGCAAGGGGCCCGCGTCAGCCTGCGCACGCTCATGCAACTGGCACTGGCTTCTTCGGATAACCGTGCTGCCTATGCGCTCGCTCAAAGCTATCCGGGTGGTCTGCCTGCGTTCAGGCGAGCGGCCAGTGCCAAGCTCACGGAGCTCGGCCTGGCGCACACCACATTGGATGATCCGACCGGGCTCTCGCCGCGCAACACCTCGACTGCGCTGGAGCTGGCTGCCATCGCCGGCGCGGCCGCAGGCTATCCGGACATCGCACGTTATACGACAGCCCCGGCGGGCGCGATCACGATCGCCGGGCAGCGCGTCACCTATCGCAACACCAACCAGCTGGTCGGGCAAAAGGGATGGGACATCGCCTTGTCCAAGACTGGCTTCACGGCAGCGGCGGGCCGCTGCCTCATCATGCGGCTGAAGTCGCCACAGCAGGATGTCACGCTGGTCTTGCTCGACGGCGCCAGGCCTGACGCCATGGAACGTGACGCCCGCAGTATTCGCCGCTTGCTCCCCGCGATTCCGCAGCAGCAGCAGCAGAACGGCTGACACTTTTCCCGATCGCGGATCTCGTTCTGGTAGCGCCGATGCCTGCCGGGGCGAGTTGCGCCCTTTTTCCATCTCCTTGCACTGACGAGAAAATTTCCCCATGACCATTTCCTTCAAACGCCGGCAACTCAGCATCGGCCTTCCCCTGGCATTCGGCCTCGGCGGTATCGCCTTTGACCTGCGCGCCGCTACCTCGCCGCTAGCCGAACTGGAACAGCACTATGGCGGGCGCCTGGGCGTGTTCGCGGTCGATACCGGTTCGGGCAAGACACTGGCGCATCGGGCCGACGAACGTTTCCTGATGTGCAGCACGTTCAAGGGCATGCTCGCTGCACAGGTGCTCGCCCGCGTCGATCAAGGCAAGGAGAGCTTGCAACGATCAATACCCTATACCAGGAAGGATCTGATCTTCACCTCGCCGACCACCCTGACCAACGTCGGGCGCGGCAGCATGACGGTAGGCGAGCTGTGTCAGGCGACCGTCGAACTGAGTGATAACACTGCCGCCATCCTGCTGATGCGCAATGCTGGCGGCCCGGAGGGCTTGACTGCTTTCTTGCGAAGCCTGGGCGACACCGTGACGCGTTCCGACCGTTATGAGCCGATGTCCAATCAGTACAGTGGTGAGCGGGACACAACCACGCCGCGGGCCATCGTCGGCAATGCACGCGCCATCCTGACGGGCGATGTCTTGAGTCCGGATGCGCGCCAGCAACTGGAAGACTGGATGATCGCTTGCCGCCCGGGACGCAATCGCCTGCGTGCGGCCCTGCCGGCGGATTGGCAGGCAGGCGACCGCCCCGGCACCAGCGTGGAGCGGCAGACCAATGACTACGCGATCGTGCGTCCACCGCAGCGTAATCCGCTATTTGTCGCTGCTTACTATGATGCGCCGACGTTGGATATGCCGCGCCGCGAAGCCGCCCTCAGAGAGGTGGGAGATATATTTGTGGCGTGGGCCCAGACATCGTCCAGATAGATGGGTCTCCTTTGCATAGCGCTTCGCCCCCGAGTTATCCTGAATTCTTTCTGCACTATCCGAAGCATTGCCAAACACCAGTGGGACTTCGTGAATTCGAGGAGTTTCCAGAAAACTCATCCCGCGAGTTAGTGGCCGGTGCAAGCTCCGAAGCGGGCAGTTCCAGACATCCAATTGTCCGCATACAATGCGTATCCCCTTAATCAACACTCAAGCAATGAATCAAGTGCATCTCGTTGAAGGCCCTGTCGGGGCTGGCAAATCCACCTTCAGCACCGTCTTGGCGGAAAATGTCGGAGGTGTACCTATTGCGCTCGACGAGTGGTTCGCCAGCCTCTTTAGTCCTGATCGCCCCGAAGGTGATTTCGTCCCCTGGTATGTCCAGCGCAAAGAGCGCTTGTTGGACCTGATCTGGATTCATAGCCAAAAAATACTGGATTCAGGGCGAGATGTGGTGCTGGAACTCGGCTTGATCCAACAAACACCTCGAATGGCGTTTTGCCGGCGCATCATGGACCAGGGATTTTCACTTCGTATCCATGTGCTTGATGCCCCTCTGGAACTTCGTCGCGAACGTGTCCGACGAAGGAATGAGGAGCAAGGTCCCACATTCTCCATGCTCGTGCCGGATCATATATTCGAGATCGCGAGCGCACTTTGGGAGCCGCCGGATGAATTTGAGTGTGAAGAATTCGATATCGATTTCGTCAGCACTAGCCGATAGCGCCGACTCTTGCCTGAAGACATATGATGAATATTAGAAAATCACATCGCGACGATGGTGATCGAGTGCTGGACATCTGGCGCCATGCCGTACTGGCCACGCATGATTTTTTGAGTCCGACTGACTATGCGGAAATTGCCAATGAGGTCCGGGAATTTCTTCCAGATGCTCCATTGCTATTAGCCGTCGACGAGAACGACAGACCGTTGGGCTTCATGTTGTTGAATGACGCGCACATGGAGGCATTGTTTGTCGATCCCGCCCATCATGGCAAAGGCATCGGGCGTGGCCTGGTCGAATACGCATTGGGCTTATCGCCTGTTCTGACGACGGATGTCAACGAACAGAACGAGCAAGCATCCGCTTTTTACTTGCACTTGGGCTTCATCAAGACAGGGCGATCAGAACTGGACGGTCAAGGACGTCCTTACCCGTTGCTTCATCTGGAATGCCGACGCCTGCGGTCAATCTAGTGTTGACCCGGTTTGCGAGCAATACCGACACTGGGGGCATTGCAATTCGTAACTGTCACTTTCGGCCAGTGGGGAGGAAGCGCGACGCTTGCTGCGGGCTGCCCAACAGGCGGGAGCCATCCGCCGAGCGCTACGGTAAGGTTCCATCTGGCTTGTCTGTACGGCAATCACTTGCCGCCCTGATATCGTTGTGCACCGGGATTGGGCAGTTTATTTGCCAGATTCATCACAGTTTGCTCACCGCACCCCGGTAAATTCGCATGCCTCAGGTTTTTCCCTGTGGCAGAGCGCGACAATGGGCGTAACATAGCGAATTCGTACCGGCAGCGGTACGCCCGATCCGGTCCAGTATCCGTCTTCAGTCTTCGCAGTCACAGGGAGCCCAACATGCCCATCGACATTTCTTCCGCCGTCAACGCCGTCGTCTCCGACCCCAACGGCAATACACCCACCACGGGCAAAGCCAACGACCCGGTCGCCGTGCGTCGCGCCGAAGAGGCCGCAGCCGCCGCCAAGGCCGAAATGCGCCGCCAGGAAGAAATCCAGGCTGACGAAACCCGTGCCGAGACCGCCAACGAAGAACGCAATCGCCGCGAACAGGCTTCGCGCAACTCCACCGGCGAAATCATCGGCACCACCATCAATTCGGTGGCCTGAGCCGCTTCATTCCGTAGGGCAATGAAAAGCCCGCGCTGCCAATCCAATGGCAGCGCGGGCTTTGTCGTTGCCGCTCCTCCTCAGTGATGCTGGCCGGGGCCGTTCAGTGAGCCCAGCAGCCAGGTCTCGGCCATGTCGATCTGGTTGATCAGCATCAGGAAGGTTTCATCGTTGATGCGCTGTTCGGCGCGCAGGTAGTGCACCTCCAGGCGCTCGGCGCGGATCGCCTCCAGCCGCAGTTCGCGCTCGAACTGCTTGAAGCGGTTGGCGGCGCGCTGGGTGTCTTCCGAATCGCTCTCCGCATTCATCCGCATCCGGTAGGTGGCCAGCAGGCTGCCGCTGACTTCGGTCAGCAGCGCCAGGTCGTTTTCGTCCAGGGTCACGCCGATGCGTTCCTGGGCGGTCTCGATACTGCGCACGGCCGCCTCCGACAGGCGCAGGCGCGCCATCATCTCTTCGGCCCGGCGCCGCTTGACCTCGGCATCGAGCTGCAGGTCCTTGAGCATCCACGGCAGCAGGAAGCTGCCAAACAGCAGCGAGCAGACGATCACCCCGGTGGCCAGGAAGATCAGCAGGTCGCGTGCCGGGAAGGGCGTATGTTCCTTCAGCAGCAGCGGGATCGACATCACGCCGGCCAGGGTAATGGCGCCGCGCACGCCCGACAGCGCAGTGATGCTGATCAGGCGCAGGTCGAACTTGCGGTTGCGTCCGCTCTGGCCGCGCAGTGCCGACGCGAAGCGGCGCATGCGCAGGTTGATCCACACCCACACGAAACGCAGCACGATCAGCGCCAGCGTGATGGCCAGGATATACACGAACAGGTGCCACACCGGGACGTTGCCGGCCATCTGCGCATCCACGTGAGCCAGGCTGACGATGCCCGGCAACTGCAGGCCCAGCAGCAGGAAGGACATGCCGTTGAAGACGAACTCCAGCATCGTCATGATGCTGCGTCCCTGCAGCCGGGTGGCGGCCGATTCGCCGCCGGCCGTTTCCAGGTAGGGCATGAGCATGCCGGCAGCGACCGCCGCCAGGATGCCGGACAGACCAAAGTGTTCCGCGAAGATATAGGCCGTGAAGGGGATCAGCAGTAGCAATACGACCTGGATGCCCGGTTCGTCACCGGCCCATTCGATGATCTTGCGCCGGATCAGGCCGAAGCCCCAGGCCACGATCAGGCCCACCGCGATACCGCCGGCGGCGATCAGCACGAAGGAAATGCTGGCATCCAGCAGCGAGAAGCTGCCGGTGATGACGGCGGCGATGGCGAACTTGAAGGCCACCAGACCGGAGGCGTCGTTCATCAGCGCTTCGCCCTCCAGCACATGCTGCATCGACGCTGGCAGGCGCCCCTTGCCGATGATGGAAGAGACCGCCACCGCATCGGTGGGCGAGAGCACCGCCGCCAGGGCGAAGGCCGAGGGCAGCGAGATGACCGGGATCATCCAGTGGATGAAGTAGCCCACCCCGACCACGGTGAACATCACCAGACCCAGCGCCAGGGCCAGGATGGGGCGCGCCAGCCGGAAGAACTCGCGCTTGGGCATGCGCCAGCCATCGGTAAAGAGCAGTGGCGGGATGAACAGCAGCAGGAACAGTTCCGGATCGAAACTGATGCGCAGGCCGAACATGGGCAGGGCCAGTACGGCACCCAGCGCAATCTGGAACAGCGGCAGGGGCAGCTTGAATGGTGCCAGCCTTGCCACCACGCCGGAGACGGCGACGGCCAGCAGCAGGATCAGGACGGTAAAGACGATTTCCATGAGGCAGCGGTAGTGTGTTCTTGTGATGAGGCGCGGGAGGGTCAGACCCGCTTGACCGCACTGAGTTGCAGGGGAGTTACAAAGGCTTGCAAGCCGGTTGCAGATGGCTTGCCAGGCGATGCAGGAGAAGGGGAAGTATACGGCAGGAGGGTGCGATCCGTCGCCCGGGTGCGAAGCGGCCCTATGTCGTCAAAAGAAAATGCCGCCCGGCGTGGTACCGGGCGGCATCATGGTTCGGAGGAATTCAGCGGAAGACCGGTAGCGATCTCAGCCTGCGACCTTGGCCAGGTAGCGTGCGCGCCAGGGTTTCAGGACCATCAGCGCCAGGCAGGCGGTCAGGATATCCAGCGTGATGGCGGTGCCGAAGACCGGATGCCAGCTGCCGGTCTTCTCGTGCATCATCGCCGCCAGCGGACCGCCGAAGATGGAGCCGATGCCCTGCGAGATGTACAGCCAGCCATAGTTGGCGGTGGCGTTGCGGGTGCCGAAGGTATCGGTGAGGGTGGAGGGGAAGAGCGAAAAGATCTCGCCCCAGCCGAAGAACACCACGCCCGACAGCAACACGAACAGCACCGCGTTCTCGCGCGTGGCCAGCCACAGTGCCATGGCCACGCCTTCCAGCGCGAAGGCGAAGAACATGGTGTTCTCGCGACCGTAGCGGTCCGAGATCCAGCCGAAGAAGGGGCGGGTCAGGCCATTGGTGAGGCGGTCGATGGTCAGCGCCAGCGGCAGCGCGGCCAGGCCGAACACCATCACGTTGGCCACGCCGAAGTCGCGGGCGAAGGTGGCCATCTGCGAGGTCACCATCAGGCCCGAGGTCGACATCATGGTCATCATCGCGAACATCAGCCAGAACAGCGGGGTGCGCAGCATCTGGCGCGGCGCCAGGTCATGCGTGCTGGCGGCAATGGCCGGGGCCGGCATGGCGGCGGCGTGGCTGGCATCCGGCGAGCGCAGGGCCTGCGAGGCGATCACGCCGATCACGGCAAACACCAGGCCGAACTGCCAGAGCGTGGTTTCCAGACCGGCGCTGGCCAGCGAGGCGGAGATCGGGAAGGTGGTCAGGATCGCGCCCATGCCATAGCCGGCCGCCACCATGCCCACGGCGAAGCCGCGCCGGTCCGGGAACCAGCGCACCATCTGGCCGACCACGCCGACATAGACGATGCCGGTGCCCAGCCCGCCCACCAGTCCATAGGCCAGGTAGAACATGCCGATGCTGGAGACCTGCGCCGCCAGGACCCAGGACAGGCCGGACATGAAGGTACCGATGGCGATCAGGCGACGCGCGCCGAAGCGTTCGATCAGGCTGCCCTGGAAGGGCGAGAAGAAGGTCTGCAGCACGATCAGCATGGAAAAGGTGATCTGCAGTTCCGACAGCGGCACGCCCAGCTTGGCGGTCAGGGGTTTGGTGAACAGGGTCCAGACGTATTGCGGGCTGGAGATGGCCATCATGCAGATCAGGCCGATCAGCAACTGGAACCAGCGGTTGCGCAGCAAGCCCTGCGTGCTCGCCGGGGCGGTTTGGGTGAGGGTGGTCATGCGTTTCTCCTGTACAGAAAGCCGGATGGGAGGCCAGGGACTGCCGGATGAGGCAGCGGGCCGCGTGCCTGAATTTATGTATGCATAAATCCTGGGCTCACAAAAGCAGCTTTCATGCCATTTGCCTGGCGGCAAGCGCGCATGTGGAAAAAACCGTCCGCTACAGGTTCAGACAGAGGGGGTACAGGGCAACCGGGGAGGGTGAGCGGGCTTGCTCAGCCGAAGCGCTTGCGTCGTGCCGGTGCTCCGCCGGCGACCAGATTGCCTTGCAGCGGTGCGGTCTGCACCGACTCGGCGCGCACCTGTTCCAGGCGGGTGATGGTGAGGCGCTCGACCACAGTGTGGCTGTCCTCGATGTGACGGGCGATCAGGGCGCCGGCCAGCTCGGCGTCGGCGCCGGCGATGGCATCCAGGATGGCGCAGTGTTCGGCGTAGGTGTCGTCGATGCAGTCGCCATAGGCGAAATCGAGCCGGCGCATGATGCGCAGCTGGTCGGTCAGCTGGCGATAGACACTGTCGGCCTCGCCATTGCCGGCTGCCTGCACCAGCGCTGCATGGAAGCCTTCATCCAGGGCCGCCACGGCCAGGCCGTCCGGCAGGCGGTCGGTGGCGGCGCACTGCCAGATGGCACCCTGCGTCGCGACCAGTTGCTGGCGATGTTCGGGCGCGACGCGCGGGGAGCACAGCTTGCGCACCGCGTGCAGTTCCAGCATTTCACGCAATTCATAGAGGGAGGCGAAACGCGCCAGGTCGATCGGCACTACTTCCCAGCCGTTGCGGAAATGGCCGCGCACCAGTCCCTCGCTCTGCAGTCGCATCAGCGCTTCGCGCACGGGGGTACGCGAGACCTGCAGGCGTTCGGCCACGTCATTCTCGGCGAAGCGGTCGCCGGGCAGCAGGCGGAAGGCGTAGATGTCGTCGCGCAGGCTGGCGTACACGGTATCGGTCAGCTTGCCGGTGCGGTGCTGGGCCAGTTCGGTAGAGGCGATGCGGGGCTTCATGAGGGTGGCGGGCGGGCAGGTGCGCTGCATGGAATGACGTGGCGGCTATCTTAACGCGCGGTCGGCGTTGCTTGGAAGATGCTCGCCAGCAGAGTTTGCGGGCCACGCCTACAATGGTCGCCACTGTTTCCGACCATCATGACAAGGAGATTCCGATGCAACAACGCAAACTGGGTCAATCCGATATCACCGTGGCACCGCTGGCCTTCGGCGGCAACGTGTTCGGCTGGAGCATCGACGAGAAGACCTCCTTCTCCATCCTCGACAAGTTCGTCGAGGCCGGCCTGAACCTGATCGATACCGCCGACGTCTATTCGCGCTGGGCGCCCGGCAACCAGGGCGGCGAATCCGAGACCATCATCGGCAAGTGGCTAGCCCAGGGTGGCCGGCGCGACAAGGTGGTGATCGCCACCAAGGTCGGCAAGGACATGGGCGAGGGCCGCGTGGGCCTGAAGAAGGATTACATCCTGCGCGCCGTGGAAGATTCGCTGCGTCGCCTGCAGACCGACCATATCGACCTCTACCAGTCGCATGACGACGACCGCAGCACGCCGCTGGAAGAAACGCTGGCCGCCTACGACACCCTGGTCAAGGCCGGCAAGGTGCGCCTCATCGGGGGCTCCAACTACGAGGTGGACCGGCTCGCACAGGCGCGCGACATCGGCCGTCAGCTCGGCCTGCCGCTGTACCAGACCCTGCAGCCCGAATACAGCCTGGTCGCCCGCGAAGGGTTCGAACGCACGCTGGAGCCGTATTGCCTGGAGCAGGGCGTGGGCGTGATCGGCTTCTATTCGCTGGCCAGCGGCTTCCTCAGCGGCAAGTACCGGAGCGAGGCCGACCTCGGTAAAAGCGCCGCCCGTGGCGGCAAGGTGAAGTCCTATCTCAACCCGCGTGGCTTCCAGATCCTGGCTGCGCTGGATGCAGTCGCCGCCCGTCACGCCAGCACCTCGGCCGCCGTCGCGCTGGCCTGGCTGATTGCGCGCCCCAGCGTGACCGCGCCGATTGCCAGCGCCACCTCGCTGGCGCAGCTCGACGAACTGGTGGCCGCCACGCGCTTGCAGTTGAGCCGCGAAGACATCGCCGCGCTCGATCAGGCCAGTGCCTATTGAGCGACCCCGACCCGTCTCATACGAGGGCGCAATGCAAACAGGCCGGCGTTTTGGCGCCGGCCTGTGCTTGCTGCCCTGCGGGAACGGTCAGGCAGTGGTGACCGCCGCTTCCAGCTCCTTGCCCTGCGTTTCCGGCAGGATCAGGCAGGCCACGATCACCAGTCCGTAACAGCCGGCGGCGATCCAGCCGATGGTCTGTCCCAGCGGCATGCTGTTGCTCAGATAACCCACCAGCGCCGGGCAGATCGCACCGATGGCGCGGCCGAAGTTGTAGCAGAAGCCCTGGCCCGATCCCCGCACATCACTGGGGAACAGTTCGGACAGGTAGGCGCCCATGCCCGAGAAGATCCCCGACAGGAAGAACCCCAGCACGAAGCCCAGCGCCAGCATCCAGGCGTCGGTGATGATCATCTGCGTATAGCTCAGCACCAGCAGGATGCCCATGGCCGCGAACAGCATGAAGCAGCGGCGGCGACCGATGGTGTCGGACAGCCAGGCCGAGGTGAGATAGCCGCAGAAGGAGCCGCCGATCAGCACCAGCAGATAGGTACTGGTACCCAGCACCGAGAGATGACGCTCGGTCTTGAGGAAGGTCGGCAGCCAGGTGGTCACCGAGTAGTAGGCACCCTGCATGCCGGTGGCCAGCAGGCTCGCCAGGATGGTGGTGCGCAGCAGGTCGCGATGGAAGATGCGCAGGAAGTTGCCGCGCTGGCCGCTTTCACGCATCTTTGCCTGGGCCGCCACGAACACCGCCGGCTCGCTGATGGCGCGGCGGATGTAGAGCGTCAGCAGGGCCGGCAGTACGCCGATCCAGAACAGCACCTTCCACGCCTTTTCCGGCGGTAGCACTGCGTACATGCCCCAGAAGGCCAGTGCCGACGCCGCCCAGCCCACCGCCCAGCTGCTCTGCACCAGGCCCGAGGCCTTGCCGCGATGGCGCGCCGAGATGGTCTCGGCGATCAGCACCGAACCGACCGCCCACTCGCCTCCCATGCCGAAGCCCTGCATGGCGCGGGTGAAGAACAACTGGCCGAAGGAATCGGTGAAGCCGGAGAGGAAGGTGAAGAAGGCGAACCACAGCACCGTCCATTGCAGCACCCGCACGCGGCCGTAGCGGTCAGCCAGGATGCCGGCGGCCCAGCCCCCCACGGCCGAGGTCAGCAGGGCGCCGGTGGCAATGTAGCCGGCCTCGGCGCGGCTCATGCTCCAGGCCGCCAGCAGCGTGGGGATGAGGAAGGTGTAGATCATGTAATCGAAGCCGTCCACCGCATAGCCGGTGAAGGTCGCCGTCAGGGTGCGTCGTTCCGCGCTGCTGGTTTCTTTGAGCCACATGGTTGTCTCCGGGGCGGGGTGTCAGAGTTCGCTGTTGAGCTTGTCGGTGACCAGCATGTAGCCGGGCGCATGGGTGATGCAGAAGGCCGGGCGGGCCGCCACGATGGCCGCCTGCGGCGTGACGCCGCAGGCCCAGAACACCGGCAGTTCATCGTCGTGGACCGCCACTGCATCGCCGTAGTCGGGCTGGTTGATATCGCTAATGCCGATCAGGGCGGGGTCGCCGATGTGGATCGGTGCGCCATGCACCTGCGGTGTGCGGGCGGTGATCTGCACGGCGCGGATGGCGTCGGCGGCCTTGAGCGGGCGCATGGAGACCACCGTGGGGCCGGAGAAGACTCCCACCGGTTTGGTCGGAATATTGGTGCGATACATGGCCACGTTGCGGCCTTCGCTGACATGGCGCAGCGGGATGCCCTCGGCCAGCAGCGCGTGCTCGAAGGAGAACGAACAGCCCAGCGCGAAGGTCACCAGGTCGTCGCGCCAGTAGGCGCGCAGGTCGGTGACCTCGCTCACGCGTTCGCCATTGCGCCAGATGTGATAGCGCGGCACGTCGGTACGGATGTCCAGGTCCTGGCCCAGTCCCGGGATGGCCGGCGAGCCTGGCTCGGAGACGCCCAGCAGCGGACAGGGCACCGGATTGAGTTCGCAGAAGCGGCGGAAGTCATCGGCCAGCGCGGCCGGCAGGATGGCCAGGTTGACCTGCACATGGGCGCTGGCCACGCCACTGGTGTGGCCGGTGAAGTCGCCATGGCGGGCGGCCAGCCGCACTTCCAGTGCGGTCGAATCGGCGGTGAGGGAAATGCTGCGGGGGGCGTGCGGCATGGTGGGCGTTTCGGGCATGGCGGTCTCCTGCGTCGTGCTGGCGCTTGATGATGGGATGGGAATGCCACCGATGGTAGGAGGGGCATCCAGCACGCGTCCAACAAAAAATTTATATCTTTTGTTATCGATTTTTTCGATGACGTCAGCGTTTTTGTTGATTGACTTTTTGTTGTTCCCGTCAGCTGATAGGTGTTTCCCGACTGGCGCGAAACGGCTGCCTGATGGCGATGGCCGGGGGGATGGTGTCGGATTCAGTCTTCGTCCGCCGTGGAAGCGCCGCGCCGTTTGCCCTGGGCGCGCCGGGCGTGTTCCAGGGCCGAGTCCAGCACCAGTTCGGCCACGCTGGAGCCGGGCTCCTCGCGGTAGCTGGCGTGGATCTGCAGCGGCGGCAGCGTTTCTTCGCAGCGCAGGATGCGCAGCGGCAGGCGGCGGGTCAGTTCACGCATGGCCAGCTTGGGCAGGGTCGCCACGCCGAAGCCGCCCTCTACCAGTTGCACCATGGCCGAGATCGAGGAGATGGCGTGCACGCGTGGCATCGGCAGTCCCGACTCCTGCAGCAGCTGCAGCAGCCCCTGGTGCGGCTGCGAGCCGCGCTGGAAGGTGATGAGGTCATCGGCCGCCAGCTCTTCCAGCCGATAGCGACGCGTGCCATGGGTATCACGATGGCCGACGAAGACCATCTCCATGGACGCCATGATGCGCGAGCGTACCGCCGTATCGCTGCCCACGATGGAGGTGAAGACCAGGTCCTGGGCGCCGCGCCCGATCTGTTCCATCAGCACCGGCGAGGTTTCCACGGTCAGTTCCAGCGCGAAATCAGGATAGCGGCTGCGGATTTCCTTGAGCCAGCCGGGCAGCCAGCTGTGCACCACCGATTCGATGCTGCCGATGCGCAGCGCCATCGGCCCGGCCGGACTGCCGCCCAGTTCCTGGCGGATCTGGCTTTGCAGCGACAGCAGCTTCACCGCCAGCAACTGGAAGCGCTGGCCCGAGGCGGTGAGACGGAACTGCTTGGCGCGACGGTCCAGCAGGACCACGCCCAGTTCTTCTTCCAGCGAGGCGATGCGGCTGGACATGGTCGATTGCGTGATATGCAGCTTTTCGGCGGCGCGGGTGATGCTCTTGAGCGAGGCGGCCCAGTGGAAGGCCTCTACGAAGCGCAGGTTCATGGATGAGAGCGGTAAATTTGTTCGTCGATAGGCTACCAGAAGCCGGAGCTTGTATCGCTTGGCCGTGGCCCGGCGAGCAAGAGTGGCGGCAGTTTCTTGCGCGCCGCACCAATGTTCCCGCCGCTTGACACATCCCGCCCCGATACCTATCCTCCACAGCCATTGGTCTTACCTTTGCGACGCATGCGTCCCAGGCCAGCAAGACGTTGCCGATGCGGCAACGAATCATCCCTACAGGTCTTCACCCCCGACAGCATGTCCTTTGATCCCATCGTCCAGAAATCGATTTCCGAGCAGGTCGCGCAGCGCTTGCTGACCATGATCCGCAGCGGTCTGTTGAAGCCCGACCAGCAACTGCCGCCCGAGCGCGAGCTGGCGGCCATGCTGGGCGTGGGCCGGCCGGCCGTGCGCGAGGCCATCCGCGGGCTGGCACTGCTGGGCTTGCTGCGCATCCGCCAGGGCGAGGGGACCTTTGTCAGTTCGCTGGAAACCCGCGAACTGCTGGAGCCGCTGGAGATGATCATCGACCTCAATCCCGGCACCCTGGAAGCGCTGTTCGACGCCCGCCTCATCATCGAGACCGGGGTGGCGGCGCTGGCGGCCACGCACATGGAGCAGGCCGAGCTGGACCGGCTGGTGCGCAACGTCGAGGACGAGGCGCGCTTGCTGTCGGACCCCGCTGCTTTCTCTGCGGCCGACGTGGAATTCCACGAAGCCATCATCGAGGGCTGCAACAACCCCTTCCTGCAGAGCGTGGCTGGCAGCCTCTACATGCTGGGCAAGAAGAGCCGTTCCATCACCTCGCGCATTCCGGCCACGCTGGAGCGCAGCCTGCAGGACCATCGCGACATCCTTGATGCGCTCAAGGCCCGCGATCCGCAGAAGGCCTCCGAAGCCATGCGCAATCACCTCATGAATGTGCGCGACGCCTACCGCAGCGCCGGTCGCAACCGCGACGAATCGGTGCACGACTGATCAGGCAGCAAGCGTCGCCGTTGCCGCCGGACCGGGTCCCGCAGCACTCCACAACGGCGACGTGGCAGGACAGCCGCAGTGCGATTTTCTGCGGCGCCCAGAACACAAGAAGCGATACCGGCAGGGCGCGCAGGGCCGCCCCATGCACAAGCCGGAGCATGAATGATCAACCGTTTATGAACAGGAGAACAGCATGCTGGATCTGGCAGGAAAAGTCGTCTTCATCAGTGGTGCAAGCACCGGCATCGGCGCCGCCGCCGCGCGTGCCTTCGCCGCCCGTGGTTCCCATGTGGTGGTGCACTACAACAGCTCGGCCAAGGAAGCCGAAGCGGTCGCCGCCGAGGTGCGCGCCGCCGGCAGCAAGGCCATCACCATCGGCGCCGACGTGCGCGACAGCGCTGCCATCAATACCGCCGTGGCCAAGGCGGTGGAGCAGATGGGGCGCATCGACGTACTCATCAACAACGCCGGCAGCCTGGTCCAGCGTATGGCGCTGGAGCAGGTCACCGATGCCTTGTTCGACGACATCATCAATATCAATTCCCGCTCGGTGGTGGCCTTCACGCGGGCGGTGATTCCGGTCATGCGGGGCCAAGGCGGCGGCAACATCATCAACGTGACCTCGGTGGCGGCGCGGCATGGCGGCGGCCCGGGTGCGCTGATCTATGCGGCCTCCAAGGGCTTCGTGAGCACCATCACGCGTGGCATGGCCAAGGAATTGCTGGCCGACAAGATTCGCGTCAACGCCGTGGCGCCGGGCGTGATCATGACCCCGTTCCAGGAACGCTTCACCACCCCGGAACAGCTGGAGGGGTTCCGCAAGACCATCCCCATGGGCCGCATCGGCGACCCGGACGAGTGCAGCGGTGCCTTCCTCTACCTGGCCTCGGACCAGATGTCGGGCTATGTGACCGGCCAGATCATCGACGTCAACGGCGGGCAGTACATGCCGTAGCGGGGCCGGCCGGTACCACTGTCGGGCCAGGCCCCGGGCGGCGGGCACTGGCATGCCTCTTGCGGGCAGGTGGGGATCATGCACAACGATCCCCACCTGCCCGTTTTTGCTTCCGATGCCCTGGCCGCCCCCGGCGGCCTGCTGCGCGACAAGCTGGCGCTGCTGCTGGACTCCACCGGCGAAGGCATCTACGGCATCGACCTGGAGGGCCTGTGTACCTTCATCAATCGCGCCGGCGCCGACATGCTGGGCTATGCCCCGGCCGAGGTACTGGGACGTAACATGCACGATCTGGTGCACCACAGCCATGAGCACGGCGGTCATTATCCCGAGGCCGACTGCCCCATCCTGAAGGCCTTCCGCAAGGGCGAGTCCTGCCGGGTCGATCAGGAAGTGTTCTGGCGTGCCGATGGCAGCTTCTTCCCCACCGAATATTCTTCCTACCAGATCATCGACGGCGGCCAGGTACGCGGTGCGGTGATCACCTTCAGCGATATCTCCAAGCGCCGCCAGGCCGAGGAACAATTGCAGCGCGCCAAGGCCGAGCTGGAAGTGCGGGTGGCCGAGCGCACCCGCGAACTGTCGGCCGCCCTGCGCCAGGTCCGCCAGTTGTCGGCCCATGCCCACTCGGTGCGCGAGGATGAGCGCACCCGCATCGCCCGCGAGATCCACGATGAACTGGGCAGCCTGCTGGTGGCGTTGAAACTGGATGTGAACTGGATGGCCAAGCGCGTTACCGACCTGGAACCGGTGGCCCGCAAGTGTGATGCCATGAGCCGCCTGATCGAGACGGCGGTGGACAATGTGGGGCGCATCATCACCGACCTGCGGCCCAGCATCCTCGATCACCAGGGCCTGATCGCCGCGCTCGAATGGCAGGTGCAGGAGTTTTCGGAAGCCACCGAACTGCCCTGCGAGGTCGAGTTCGATATCGCACCCGAAGCCTTTCCCCCGGATGGTGCCAAGGCCACGGCGGCGTTTCGCATCTTCCAGGAAATGTTGTCCAACGTGGCGCGTCATGCCAATGCCACGCGGGTGCGCATCGCCGTGCACCTGAGTCCGTCGGAACTACGCATGGAGGTGGAAGACGATGGCGTGGGCGCCCCCCGTGCGGCGCTGGAGGCGGCCACCTCCTACGGCGTGATGGGCATGCGCGAACGGGCCTTGCACTTTGGCGGCGCATTGAGCATTGCTGGTGCGCGTCTTGCACCAGAGAGCGGCAGGCCGGGGACCCTGGTCTGCCTGCGCCTGCCCAGTCACGGCGGCCGGGAGGCGGCATGAGTGCCGGCGCCGAGACCATCCGCATTCTCTTGTGCGACGATCATCGCATCGTGCGCGAGGGCCTCAAGCAGATCCTGGCCGATACCCCCGATATCGAGGTCGCCGCCGAATGCGCCAGCGGGCCGGAAGTCTTGCACCGCGCCCGGGTGGAGGCCATCGACCTGGTGCTGCTGGACATCGCCATCCCCCAGCAGGATGGACTGGACGTGCTGCGCCAGATCAAGCAGGAGATGCCGCGCCTGCCGGTGCTGATGCTGTCCACCTATCCCGAGAAGCAATATGCGGCGCGCTGCTACAAGCTGGGCGCGGCCGGTTATCTCAACAAGAGCGCCGATCCCGAGCAACTGGTGGACGCCATCCGCAAGGCCGCCGGCGGTGGTCTCTACGTGAGCGCGCAGATGGCCGAGACGCTGGCCTCCGGCCTGGCCCAGCACGCCGGTGCTGCGCCGCGGGCTGCGCACGAGAGCCTGTCGCACCGTGAATACCAGGTGTTCCAGCTGATCGCCGCCGGCCGCAGTGTGCGCGAGATCGCCGAGCAGCTGGAACTGAGCCCCAATACGGTGAGCACCTATCGCAGCCGCATCCTGGAAAAGACCGGCGCCGCCAATGACGTCGGCATCGCCATGTATGCGGTACGTCATCAGTTGCTGCCGGTCTGACGCGGGTTTGGCCCCGGCTTGTAGTGCCAGCACTACAGGATGTCGTGACAGCATGACGTAGCCCATGAGGCTGGCAAGTCCCTTGCAATGGTGGATGGTGAAGCAAAGAAATCACCGCACACTCACCAAACGGGGGAATCATGCCGAACGCAGCAGACACCAATCTGTTCCACACCTACGACGCCGAGCGCGCCGGCCAGGGCTGTTCCTGTGGCCGCCACGGCAGCCAGCAGCAACACGATGTCGAGGTCGAAGCACTGCGCCAGCAGCGCGGCCAGGATGTGGAAGCCCTCACCAACGACGTGGTGGAAGAAGCTGTGATGCGTTCGCTCTTCCCGCGGGTGGCCGAGCGCCGCGACTTCCTGCGGGCGGTGGGCCGCAATGCGGCGCGGGCGGCCATTGCCAGCGTGTTGCCGCTGGGTTCGCTGCAGGCCATGGCGCAGGAAAAGAATGGCGCCCTGGAAAAGAAGGACCTCAAGATCGGCTTCATCGCCATCACCTGCGCGGCGCCGCTGATCATGGCCGACCCGCTGGGCTTCTACCGCAAGCAGGGCCTGAACGTGTCGCTCAACAAGACGGCCGGCTGGGCGCTGATCCGCGACAAGATGATCAACAAGGAACACGACGCCTCGCACTTCCTCTCGCCCATGCCCATGGCCATGTCCATGGGGGTGGGCAGCAATGCCACCCAGATGCGCGTGGCGACCATCCAGAACATCAACGGCCAGGCCATCACGCTGCACAACAAGCACAAGGACAAGCGCGATCCCCGGCAGTGGAAGGGCTTCAAGTTCGCGGTGCCCTTCGAGTATTCGATGCACAACTTCCTGTTGCGCTACTACCTGGCCGAACATGGCCTGGACCCGGACCGCGATGTGCAGATCCGCGTCACGCCGCCGCCGGAGATGGTGGCCAACCTGCGGGCCGGCAACATCGACGGCTTCCTCGGCCCCGATCCCTTCAACCAGCGCGCGGTGTATGACGAGATCGGTTTCATCCACATCCTCTCGCGCGACATCTGGGACGGCCACCCCTGCTGTGCCTTCGGTACGTCGGAAGAATTCATCAAGCAGAACCCCAACACCTTCGCCGCGCTGTTCCGCGCCGTGCTGACCGCCGCCGCGATGGCGCGCGACCCGTCCAACCGCTCGCTGGTGGCCAAGGTGATCTCGCCGGCAGCCTACCTCAACCAGCCCGAGACGGTGGTGGAGCAGGTGCTGACCGGGCGCTTTGCCGATGGTCTGGGCAATGTGAAGAACGTGCCGGGCCGTGCCGACTTCGACCCGGTGCCCTGGGATTCGATGGGGGTGTGGATTCTCACGCAGATGAAGCGTTGGGGTTACATCAAGGGTGATATCGACTACAAGGCCATCACCGAGAAGGTGCTGCTGCTGACCGAGGCCAAGAAGCACATGAAGGAACTGGGCCAGCCGGTGCCGGAAGGCGCCTATCGCAAGTATTCCATCATGGGCAAGGAGTTCGATGCCAACAAGGCCGAGGCCTACGTCAACAGCTTCGCCATCAAGAGGAGCGCATGATGCCGGCCAGGCATCTCGGCTGGCGTGCCGCACTGATCTCGCTGTTGCTGCTGGCAGCGTTGCTGATGGTGTGGCATTTCGCGACGCTGCCGCAGGAGGGCGCGGCCAGTGCCGCCCAGGATGAATACGCCAAGCTGATGGGCAAGAGCAGTGGCGCGGCCAAGCGCGACGGCTTTCCCGGACTGGCGCAGATGGGTGAGACCATCCGCAAGGAATTGGCCAATCCCTTCTACGACAACGGCCCCAATGACAAGGGCATCGGCATCCAGCTGGCCTATTCGCTGGGCCGGGTCGGACTGGGGTTTGCGATTGCGGCGGTGGTGGCGATTCCGCTGGGTTTCCTGCTGGGCATGTCGCCGCTGATGCAGCGCGCCTTGAATCCCTTCATCCAGATCCTCAAGCCCATCTCGCCGCTGGCCTGGATGCCGCTGGCGCTGTACACGATCAAGGATTCGTCGATCTCGGGCGTGTTCGTGATCTTCATCTGCTCGGTCTGGCCGATGCTGATGAACACCGCCTTCGGCGTGGCCTCGGTGCGGCGCGACTGGCTCAACGTGGCCAAGACGCTGGAGGTGTCCTCGTTGCGGCGCGCCTTCCTGGTGATCCTGCCGGCGGCGGCGCCCACCATCCTGACCGGCATGCGCATTTCCATGGGGATCGCCTGGCTGGTGATCGTGGCGGCCGAGATGCTGGTGGGCGGCACCGGCATCGGCTACTTCGTCTGGAACGAATGGAACAACCTGTCGCTGACCAGCGTGATCTTCGCCATCCTGGTCATCGGCGTGACCGGCATGGTGCTGGACCTGATCTTCGCCCGGCTGCAAAGACTGGTGACCTATGTCGAGTAAATCGCGTACATCGAATGAAGAGGGTAAGAGCATGGACCACAATTTCCTGAGCGTGCAGGGGCTCTCCAAGCGCTATGCGGCGGGCGCGCCGCCGGTGTTCGAACAGGTTTCCTTCGGCATCGATCGCGGTGAATTCGTCTGCGTGATCGGCCACTCCGGCTGCGGCAAGACCACCATCCTCAACGTGTTGGCGGGGCTGGAGGCGGCCAGCGACGGCGTGGTCATCATGGACCGGCGCGAGATCAAGGGGCCGAGCCTGGATCGCGGCGTGGTGTTCCAGAGCCATGCACTCATGCCCTGGTTCAGCGTGCTGGGTAACGTCGTGTTCGCGGTACGTTCGCGCTGGCCGGACTGGTCGCGCGCCAGGGCCGAGGAACATGCGCGTCGCTTCATCGCGATGGTGGGGCTGAAGGGGGCGGAGCACAAGAAGCCCTCCGAACTCTCGGGCGGCATGAAGCAGCGGGTGGGTATCGCCCGGGCCTTTTCCATCGAGCCCAAGATGCTGCTGATGGATGAACCCTTCGGCGCCCTCGATGCCCTCACACGCGGCGTGGTGCAGGACGAGCTGCTGAAGATCTGCGCGGCCACCGGGCAGACCGTGTTCATGATCACTCATGACGTGGACGAGGCCATCCTGCTGGCCGACAAGATATTCCTGATGTCCAACGGCCCGCAGGCCTGCATCGCCGAAGTGGTCATCAACACCTTGCCCAAGACCCGCAGCCGGGAAGCCATGCATCACGATCCGCAGTTCTATCGCATCCGCAATCACCTGGTGGACTTCCTGGTACACCGCTCGCGCCAGATCCAGGCGGCCCAGGCCAGCGGGGTGCCGCGTCCTCCCACGCGCATCGTGATGCCGGGGCTGGAGCAGGCGGTGGCCTGAAAACCGGCAGGGCAGCCCAAGAGATTTCGTCATTGTGTCGCAAGCATTCGTCACGATCGATGACGCGCACTGAGAGGTGTGTCGTCGATCTTTATTCCGTCCACCCAAAAGGAGATAGCCATGGACCGCAACCAAGTCACCCAGAAGATCGTTACCGCCAAGGTCAGCAAGAAGATGACCTGGGCCCAGATCGCCGAGCGCATCGGCCAGAGCAAGGAGTGGACCACCGCTGCCATGCTGGGCCAGATGACCCTGACCGCCAAGCAGGCCGCCACCGCCCAGGAGCTGTTCGAACTCACCGATGAAGAAACCCTGTGGCTGCAGATCGTGCCCTACAAGGGTTCGCTGCCGACCCCGGTGCCGACCGATCCGCTGATCTACCGCTGGTACGAGATCGTCAGCGTCTATGGCAGCACCATCAAGGAACTGATCCACGAAGAATTCGGCGACGGCATCATGAGCGCCATCGATTTCAAGATGGATATCCAGCGCCAGGCCGATCCCAATGGTGACCGCGTGAACGTGATGCTGTCGGGCAAGTTCCTGCCGTACAAGACCTACTGAGCGACTGACGCGGAGAGTCACATCGCGTTACAAGGCGGTGCAGCCCAAAGCGGGGCGGCGCGGCTAGAATAGCGCGCATGCTCAAAGACAAGAAACTCTCCGCCTACGCCCCGTCGGCGACCCGCATCCGGGCGCGCTTCGTGGCCATCTCCTGGCGCGACCTGGCCGTCAGCTTCGGTCCCATCATCCTGCTGATCCTGATCGGCGCCTGGCTGGTGATCTGGCTGATCCGCCCGGCCCCGCCGTCTTCGATCACGATCGCTGCCGGTCCCAAGGACAGCAATTTCTGGCGCGTGGCCGAACGCTACAAGGCCATCCTGGCGCGCGATGGCATCCGGCTCGATATCGTCGAGACCGGAGGTTCGCTGGACAACCTGAAACGCCTGGCCGATCCCGACCAGAGCCTGGACGTCGGCTTCGTGCAGGGCGGCCTGGCCGGTGCGGTACCGGCCGAGGCGCTGGCGCCGCTGGTCTCGCTGGGCAGCATTTCCTATGTGCCGGTGTCGGTGTACTACCGCACGCCGCCGCCACGCGAGGACGGCAAGCCGGTCCCGCCGCTGCGCCAGTTGTCGGAGCTGGCCGGCAAGCGCATCGCCATCGGTGGTGCCGGTAGCGGTTCCAGCGTGCTGGCCGCGACCCTGCTCAAGGCCAACGGTGTGGAAGAGGGCGGCAGCACCCAGCTGTTGAACATTGGCGGCGATGAGGCGGCCCAGGCGCTGACCGGTGGCAAGATCGATGCGGCCTTCCTGATGGGCGATTCGGTGTCGGTGGCGACCATGGGCAAGCTGCTGCGCGCCCCTGGCATCCGCTTGCTGGATTTCTCCCAGGCCGATGCCTATGTGCGGCGTTTCCGCTATCTCAATACCCTGAAGATGCCCATGGGCGTGTTCGACCTGGCGCGCAACCTGCCGGCCCGCGATACCCAGCTGATCGCGCCCACGGCCGAACTGGTGGCGCGCGAGGACTTGCATCCGGCGCTGTCGGACCTGCTGATCGCGGCCGCCCGCGAAGTGCATGGCAAGGCCAACGTGATGCAGAAGGCGGGGGAGTTCCCGGCGCCGCTGGAGCATGAATATCCGATCAGCGACGATGCGGCGCGCTACTACAAGTCCGGCAAGACCTTCTTCTACCGCACCCTGCCGTTCTGGATGGCCAGCCTGGTGGACCGGGCGGTGGTGATCGTGCTGCCGGTGATCCTGCTGCTTATCCCGGGTATCCGCCTGGTGCCGATGCTCTATGGCTGGCGCGTGCGTTCGCGCATCTATCGCTGGTATGGCGAGCTGATCTCGCTGGAACGCGGCTTGTCCCGCGAATCGCCGGAAGACCAGGCCGAGATGCTCAGGCGCCTGGACGAGATCGAGATCGCGGTGAACCGGATGAAGATGCCGCTGGCCTTTGCCGACCAGTTCTATGTGCTGCGGGAACACATCGGCTTCGTGCGGGCGCGGCTGGCGGCCGGTGTGGCTTAGGCGCCACGGCGGGAAATGCAGGATGGGCCGGCTGTTGTATGCTCGCCATGGTGCATACAGTACTGTATAAAAAATACTGTGTATTCATACAGTGCTTGTGCTAAAGTGAAGCCTCCAATCGACAAGAAGAGGAATCGCTGCCATGACACACTTTGATCTTGCTTCCGACGCTCGCTTCGCTGTTGCATCTTCCAGCCCGTCTTCGCTGGCGATCCGCCTGGGTCGTCGCGAAATCTTCATCTGCCGTGACACCTATGTGCGCCGTTATCGCGTCAATCCGGTGATCGAGTGCAGCGCCGGCATCGAGCCCGGCCATGTGGAAATCCTGCTGCTGCGCCGCTGGCTGGTGGTGCTGTCGAAGGCGCGCGCCTGATGCGGCGCGCCCTCGACTGGCTGGTGGTGGATGCGCTCGGCCGGGCGGCCTGCGTGGATCAGCGTGTGAGCACTCCAGCACTGGCGGTGCCGGCCTCTAAGGCCGCCGCCAATGACGACTCCATGCTGGGGAAGGTCACCAGATGCGTGACGTCCAGCCTGATGCCTATCCACTCGCCCACCGCGTGATCGTGGTGGGAGGGGACCAGCGACAGCAGTTGCTGCCCGTTCTCCAGCGCCAGCGTGTAGAGAAATTCCGCTCCCCTGAATGATTTGCGAACGACTCTTGCCTTGAAGGGCGAGGCGTCGTCATGCATCACGTCGTCAGCCCGCAGCAGCACGTCCACCTGCGCATTTGCCGGCAGGGGCTGATCGTGCAAGGGCATGCCGCGCAACAGGCCGGCTGCGGTCTGCACTTCGATTTCTCCCTCGCTCCCGTCCCTGCCTGAGGCCGGGGCAGATGTCTGCATCAGTGTTCCCTGCAGCAGCACGCCGTGCCCGATGAAATCGGCCGCGAAGCGGGTGGCCGGGCGGTGGTAGAGGGCGTAGGGGCTATCCCACTGTTCCAGGCGGCCTTGCCGCATCACGCCCACCACGTCGGCCACGGCAAAGGCTTCCATCTGGTCATGCGTGACCATCAGGGCGGTGGTGCCGGTGCGCTTGAGGATGTCGCGCACGTCGTGCGCCAGACGTTCGCGCAATTCCACATCGAGGCTGGAAAACGGTTCGTCCAGCAACAGCAGGCGTGGCTGCGGTGCCAGCGCCCGCGCCAGGGCGATGCGTTGCTGCTGGCCGCCGGAAAGCTGGTGCGGGAACTTGCCGCCCGACCCCGACAGACCGACCAGTTCCAGCATGGCCGTGACCACCTGTTCGCGCTGGCTGCGTGCCATGCCGCGCAGGCCGAAGCCGATGTTGGCCGCCACATCCAGATGCGGGAACAACGCGAAATCCTGGAACACCATGCCGATGCGGCGCCCCTCGGCCGCCACCCGGATGCCATCGCCTTCCAGCAGCGCCCCGGCCAGCCGGATGCGGCCCGCCTGTGCCGGCTCCAGCCCGGCCACGGCGCGCAGCAGGCTGGTCTTGCCGCTGCCGGAGGGCCCGATCAGCGCACCCAGTTCGCCCGGCTGCAGGCGCAGCGAGACGTCGTCCACGGCGGCGGAGGGGGTGCGGGGATAGCGGATGCTGAGGTGCTCGACTTCCAGAAACATGGAGATGCCCGGTGAAATGGTTACAATTCGCGATTGCCTGAGGGTGTGCAGTGTAGCGCAAGCCCTCGCGTCTTCCACCTGGGTAGTCCATTTTCACCGTTTCCTTGTTATGCACATCATCGGTTTGCTTGCTGTCCTGATCGCCTTGCCGCTGTTGGGCATCCTTGCCGCCTGGTTCGGCCTGGACGCGGCGGGCGTGGACAGCCTGCGCCAGCAGATGCAGACCGTCCTGCCCGGTTACCTGGCGACCTCCGGCTGGCTGGCGCTGATGGTGCCGCTGGGCGTGGTGCTGGTGGGCGGTGCGGCGGGGGTGACGGTGAGCCTGTTCGAATTTCCCGGACGGCGCTGGCTGTCCTGGGCCTTGCTGCTGCCCATGGCAATGCCGGCCTATGTCTCGGCCTATGCCTATACCGATTTCCTGCAATACGCCGGGCTGGTGCAGAGCACGCTGCGCGGCTGGTTCCCGGGCTGGCGCATGGATGTGCGGGGCTTGCCGGGGGCGATCTGCATGTTCGTCTTCACGCTCTATCCCTATGCCTATCTGCTGGCGCGCAATGCGCTGTCCGAACGCGGCAACCACCTGATGGAAGCGGCCCGCATGCTGGGTACGCCGCTGGCCGAGCGCATCGTGCGCGTGGCGCTGCCGCTGGCGCGCCCGGCCCTGGCGGCCGGCGCCGCGCTGGCGCTGATGGAGACGCTGGCGGACTACGGCGTGTCGGCCTACTTCGGCCTGACCACCTTTACCACCGGCATCTACAAGGCCTGGGTGGTGCTGGACGACCGCATCGCGGCGGCCCAGTACGCTTCGCTGTTGCTGCTGTTCGTGGCGGTGCTGCTGTGGCTGGAACGCCGCGAGCAGGGCCGCATGCGCTTTGCTGCCACCCGTGGCGCGCGCAGCGCCGATGCCGCTGACAGCGCCGAGGGTACCCGCCCGCACCTGACGCGCGGCCCGACGGTGCTGGCCTGGCTGGTGTGCGGCTTGCCGGTGGTGGCAGGGTTCCTGCTGCCGGTGGGCATCCTGTTACACCTGTGGTGGGGTGAGGCGGGGCGTGACGTGGGTCATGAAGCCAGCGTCGCCTTCGATCTTGCTCGTTATGCCGGCTGGGTGTGGAACAGTTTCCGCTTCGGGGGCATGGCGGCGCTGGCGGCCATCGTGCTGGCGCTGGCCCTGTGCTTTGCGCTGCGTGCCGGTGGTCTGCCGCGTCTGCAGGGGGCGATGTTGCGTCTGACGGCGCGGCTGGCCGGCATGGGCTATGCGATTCCCGGATCGGTGATTGCGGTGGGCATCCTGCTGCCGGTGGCCTGGTTGCAGGCGCGGTGGCCGGCGGCCGGTCTGGGCGTGCTGCTCACGGCCAGCTCGCTGGGCGTGGTCTATGCGTATCTGGTACGCTTCACGGCGGTTGCGGTGCAGTCGGTGGAGTCCGGCTATACCCGCATCCCGGTCAGTCTGGATGAAGCGGCGCGTACCCTGGGCAGTTCGCGCGCGGCCATTGCCTGGCGCCTGCACCTGCCCTTGCTGTGGCGTTCGCTGGCGGTGGCAGCCTTGATGGTGTTTGTCGATGTGGTCAAGGAACTGCCGGCGACCTTGCTGTTGCGTCCCTTCGATACCGATACCCTGGCCGTGATCGCGCACAACCTGGCGCGTGACGAGCGTCTGGGCGAAGCGGCGCTGCCGGCGCTGTCCATCGTGCTGGTGGGGCTGGCACCGGTGCTGCTGGTGATGCGGGCGCTGGATGGCCGGCGCCGGGCGCCCTTGCAAAGCGGCAGTACGCCCGCATAACGGTCAGACCGACCAGATAGAACACGGACGCCGCCAGGGGGCAGCGTCCATGCAATGGAGAAACCATGAGCCAATACGATTACGACCTCTTCACCATCGGCGGCGGGTCCGGTGGTGTGCGCGCTGCGCGCTTCGCCGGCCAGACCGGCGCCCGCGTGGGTCTGGCGGAGAAGGGCGACCTGGGCGGCACCTGCGTCAACGTGGGCTGCATTCCGAAGAAGCTGATGTCCTACAGTGCGCACTACCACGAGGACTTCGCCGACGCCGCCGGCTATGGCTGGACCCTCAACGGCAAGCCCAGCTTCGACTGGTCGGCCCTGATCGCCAACAAGGATCGCGAGATCGCCCACCTCAACGACATCTACCAGCGTCTGCTGGATGGGGCCAACGTCAAGCTGCATCGCGGCTTTGCCACGGTGGAGGATGCCCACACGGTCAACGTCGATGGCCAGCGCTTCACCGCCCGCCACATCCTGATCGCCACCGGTGGCCATCCGGACAAGCCGCAGATTCCGGGGAGCGAACTGGGGATCACCTCGGATGACTTCTTCCACCTCAAGGGCCTGCCCAAGCGCGCGGTGGTGCTGGGGGGCGGCTATATCGCGGTGGAACTGGCCTCCATCCTCAACGGCCTGGGCAGCGAGGTGACCCTGGTCTATCGCCGTGAGCGCCTGTTGCGCAACATGGATGCCGACCTCGGCGTACACCTGGCCGACGAGATGGCCAAGAAGGGCATTCGCCTGGTGTTCAATGCCAGCATCGATGCCATCGGCGCCGAGGATGCCGCAGGCGCCACGGAGGACAGCGTCAAGCAGGTGCGCCTGACCAATGGCGAGACCCTGCAGGCCGAGTGCGTGCTGTTCGCCACCGGCCGCACGCCCAATACGGGCCGGCTGGGGCTGGAGAAGGTCGGTATCGCGCTGGCGAAGAACGGCGCCATCCCGGTCAACGACAACTTCGAGAGCAGCGTGCCCTCCATCCTGGCCGTGGGCGATGTCATCGACCGCGTGGCGCTCACGCCGGTGGCGCTGGCCGAGGCCATGGTGGTGGTGGCGCGCCTGTTCGGAAAGGGCGAGCGCAGCATGTCCTACCGCAACATCCCCACCGCCGTCTTCAGCCACCCCAACATCGGCACCGTGGGCATGAGCGAGGAAGAGGCCAGGAAGGAAGTGGGTGCGGTGAAGATCTTCAAGACCGATTTCAAGCCGCTCAAGAACACGCTTTCGCGCAATACTGAACGAACCTTCATGAAGCTGGTGGTCGATGCCGCCAGTGACCGGGTGCTGGGCGTACACATGGTGGGCGGCGACGCCGGCGAAGTGATCCAGGGTTTCGCCGTGGCCCTGCAGTGTGGTGCCACCAAGGCGCAGTTCGATACCACCATCGGCATCCATCCGACCTCGGCCGAGGAGTTCGTCACGATGCGTACGCCGGTGGCCTGACGAGCGACCCAGGTCCGCTGCAACAATGAACAACGGGGATGCAGTGCATCCCCGTTGTGCTTTTGCGGGTCAGGTCGCCGTGCTTAATGCCACAACGCCGTGCTTAACGCCACAAGGCATAGCCGATGCGCAGTTGCGGGCTGTCCTTCTGGTTGTAGGTCAGCAGGCTTTCGCCGTAGCCGGAGAAGTAGCTGGCCATCAGGTAGCCGGCGGTACCGGGCAGCAGGCGCGAGAGCGGATAGGAAATCTGCGTCTCGGCGCTGTACTTGCCGCCCAGCCTGCCCTTGCGCAGCATGGTCGCCACTTCCACCCCGTCCGGTTTGCCATAGGCCAGCTTCAGGTCCAGGTGGCCACGGTAGTCGGCGATGTCCGGATTGTCGCGCGTCGGGCCGAGATAGGCGTAGACCTTGGGCGCGACCTTGAAGTGATAGTCGTTGAGGTTGCCGAAGTTGAAGGTCGGTTCGATGAAATAGGTATTGATGCTGCGCGATTCGGGACCGTCGCGACCGTTGGACTCGTGCTCCAGGCCGGTGGCGATGCCGATGCGGCTGAACACGCCGTTCTGGATGCCCAGGTCCGGCAGGTAGTAGTAGAGGCTGGGGCGATAGCTGGTATCGCGGAAGGGCGCGGAAGGCGCCGACAGGTCCCACAGCGAGAACTGGGTGTAGCCCAGGTAGAGATTGTCCAGCAGGCCGCGCGAGCGCGGATCGTCCGGCACGAAGACGCGGAACTTGAAGCTGAACTGGAAGCGGGCATTGGTATCGCCGTGGTTGTGCCCGACCGTGAAGTACATCGGCTCGTTGAAGGACAGGCGGCGATTGTTTGAGAGGATGTCTTCGGCCGCCGGTGCGCTGTCGATGGGCGAGGCATTGGTGCCGGGCGTGAGCACCGTGGCCGAGGGCGCCACCGGGGCCACCTTGCTGCTGGAGTCGGCCAGCGGGGTGTTGATCAGGTCGGGCGACTCCGGCAGCGGCCCCAGGCTGGCATCCGGACGCACCACCGCCACCAGCACCGGCGAGGCGTCGATGCCGATCGGTTCGATGCGCACCATGCCGCGCAGGCGCTCCGGCAGTACGCCGCGATAACGCACCTTGCGGAACTCGCCTTGCCGCAGCGTGAGGCGGTCCTCGCCATCGACCCGCTGCAGGGTGATCTGCTGGGGCGGGATCATGTCGGCCGAGGCTGCTACCAGCAGGGTGGGCGGCAGGCTGTAGCTGCGTTCGGCCTGTTCGTCCTCGGACACCAGCAGCGTCAGTTCCAGGGGTTTGCTGGCATCGATGCGCTTGGGTGGCTGCACCATGGAGATGCCGGCCTGGGCCGGGCTGCTCCAGAGCGGCGCTGCGCCGATGCCACACAAAGCCAGCGCAATCAGGCGGGAAGTGCGTTTCCAGCGTGGGGGCAGGCAGTTTTTCCGATGGCGCGGACGGGTTTGGGGTAAGCTCAGCATGATGTCCTTGTTGTCGATTTGTTGTGTTTTGTTTTCATTTTGCATGTTGTCTTGCTGCGCGGGCGGGCCGGGGAGGGCAGCGCCCTCCAGAAAAACCGGGAAACAGGGACGCAAAGGCTGGCCGGCAGGCGCACTGCAGTCAGAACAGATCGGTTGCGCCCGATAAAGTTGCCAATCATGTGGAGATCAGTTGCCGATAGCTAGCAGCTTGTTACTCCCAGGCTGAGGACGGGCGCCGAAACATATCAGGATGACAACGGGTATTTCCTGATTGTGGGACAATGCTGCGCCTTCTAAGCTGGGTTCCATGGGCATCCTGGGTCACTGATATCGGCTGCTAGCTCCTGAGATTGGCTGACATTCCCTGATTTTCCTGGTTGCCTTCCGCGATTTTCGTCCTGTTCCTGTCCTGATACTAATACGCCGTACCGTTCGCCATGCTCATCGCCACCTACGACAAGTTGCTGGTTGTCGTCTCACTGCTGGTTGCCATCCTCGCCTCCTATACGGCGCTGGACATGGCCGAGCGTATCAATACCACCAGCAACCAGCATCCGCGCGTGGCCCGCTTCTGGCTGACCGGCGGCGCCATCGCCATGGGCGTAGGGATCTGGTCCATGCACTTCATCGGCATGCTGGCTTTCCGCCTGCCGATCGCCCTGGGTTATGACGCCTGGATCACGGCGGTATCGCTGTTGATCGCCATCGCCACCTCCGGCTTTGCGCTGTGGATCGTCACCCGCAGGGACCTGCCCCTGCGGCGCCTGTTCGGCAGTGCGCTGCTGATGGGGGTGGGGATCGCCGGCATGCACTATACCGGCATGGCCGCCATGCGCATGCAACCGGGCATCGATTATGACGTGGCGCTGTTCGTGGTGTCGGTATTCATCGCCATCGCGGCCTCGGCTGCGGCCTTGTGGATCGCCTTCAGCCTGCGCAAGAATACCCCGCATGTGAAGGCCGCGCGCGCCGGTGCTTCGGTGGTGATGGGCGTGGCCATCGTCGGCATGCATTACACCGGCATGGCGGCGGCCAGTTTCCCCAGCGGCTCGGTCTGCATGTCGGCGCGCGAAGGTGTGGGCATCGGCTGGCTGGCAATCCTGATCATCGTGGTCACGCTGGCGGTGCTGACGATTGCCTTGCTGACCTCGGTGCTGGACGCACGACTGGAGTCGCGCACCGCCAAACTGGCCCGCTCGCTGGCCGAGGCCAATGAAGAACTGACACAGATGGTGCTGCACGACCATCTCACCAAGCTGCCCAACCGCACCCTGCTGGAAGACCGCCTGACCCAGGCGATCAACAAGGCGGCCCGCAGCAACGGCCATTTCGCGCTGATGTTCATGGACCTGGACGGCTTCAAGGCCATCAACGATTCGCTGGGTCACCATGTGGGCGACCGCCTGCTGGTGGAGGTGGCGCGCCGTCTCACGGCCACCACCCGCGCCCACGATACGGTGGCGCGCCTGGGCGGGGACGAGTTCGTGATCCTGGTCGACCTGACGCTACCCGATGATGCCATGCCGGTGGCCGAGAAGCTGGTGGAGGCGGTCAACCAGCCCTTCTGTGTGGGCGAGCACGAGTTGCGGGTCTCGGCCAGCATTGGCATCGCCATCTATCCGGAAGACGGCAATACCCGCCACGACCTGGTCATCAACGCCGATGCCGCGATGTACCACACCAAGCGCGCCGGTCGCAACGGCTACAACTTCTTCGAGCCTTCGATGAATGCCAATGCCCACCATCAACTGCAGTGGCTGCAAGACCTGCGGGTGGCGCTGGAGCGCAAGCAGTTCCGGCTGGTCTACCAGCCCAAGTTCAGCCTGCCCGATGGCCCGGTGCTGGGCGCCGAGGCGCTGCTACGCTGGCAGCATCCCGAACGTGGCCTGGTGGGGCCGGATGAATTCATCGGCCTGGCCGAGCGCTCCGGGCTGATCATCCCTATCGGTGCCTGGGTGCTGGACGAGGCCTGTCGCCAGATGCATGAGTGGCTGACCCTGGGCTATGCCGACTGGAAGATCGCGGTGAACCTGTCGGCGGTGCAGTTTGCCGATCCGCATCTGCTGGAGGTGGTGCGTGGCGCGCTGGAACGCCATCAGCTGCCGCCGCAGAGCCTGACGCTGGAAGTCACCGAATCGACCGCCATGCACGATACTGAGGCCAGCCTGCTGACCCTGCAGAAGATTGCCGACCTGGGGGTGGAGATTTCCATCGATGACTTCGGGACCGGCTATTCCAGCCTGTTGTATCTGAAGCGTCTGCCGGCCAATGAATTGAAGATCGATCGCGGCTTCGTGCGTGATCTCAGCGACGGCACCGAGGATGCGGCCATCGTCTCGGCCATCGTGGCCCTGGGACGCACGCTGAACCTGCGCATCGTGGCCGAGGGCGTGGAGACCGAGCGCCAGCAGCAATTCCTCGCCTCGGTGGGCTGCGACGCCCTGCAGGGCTATCTCAGGGGGAGGCCGATGGCGCCCGACCTGTTCCTGCAGACCATGCGCGAGCAGCACAAGAGCGCGGCATGATCGGCCTGCTCCGTCTGATCCGGGAAATTGGCCGTGGCATTGCTCGCTATTCCTCGGATTGCCAGGCAGCGGGAGATGCAAAGATGACTACATAGAGAAACCTTGCTGCGGCAAGGGTTTCAGGCAGGCTCCTGAGGGGGAGGTTGGGGCGGACGGCTCGTGATAGCGTCCGTCCCTTTTTGTTTGCCGGCCCGTACTGCCCTGGCGGCTATAGCACCTTGCCCGGATTCATCAGCTGCTGCGGGTCCAGCGCCTGCTTGATGGCGCGCATGAGCCGCAGTTCCACCGGCGACTTGTAGCGCAGGATTTCCTCGCGCTTGAGCGCACCCAGTCCGTGTTCGGCCGAGATCGAGCCACCGAAGCGGTCCACGCTGTCATGCACCACCAGGTTGATGGCTGACTGCTGGCCGAGGAATGCGCTATCGGCCACGCCCACCGGTGGCGAGACGTTGTAGTGGAGGTTGCCATCGCCCAGGTGGCCGAAGGTCACCATGCGGCAGCCGGGCGCGGCCTGCTGCACCAGCACGTCGGTGGTGGCGATGAAGTCGGCGATGCGCGAGATCGGCACCGAGATGTCGTGCTTGATGTTCTTGCCTTCGTGCGCCTGCGCCATGGAGATGCTTTCACGCAATTGCCACAGCGCCCGCGATTGCGCCAGCGAGGCGGCGATCACGGCATCGTTGGCCAGGGCCTGTTCCAGGGCGTCGCCGATGACGCTTTCGAAGAGGGCGCGGGCGTGCTCTTCCGATTCGCTGTCCGACAGTTCCAGCAGGACGTATTGCGCATGCCGCTGGGCGAAGGGCAGGCGCTGCTCGGGGAAGTGCTTGCAGACCAGCTGCAGGCAGAAGTCCGACATCAGTTCGAAGCCGGTCAGTGCCGACGCACAGCGTGACTGCGCCAGTTGCAGCAGCTGCAGTGCCTGGGCCGGGGTATCCAGCGCCACCAGTGCCGTCACCTGCGCAAGCGGTTGCGGGAAGAGCTTGACCACGGCGGCGGTGATGACGCCCAGCGTACCCTCGGCACCGATGAAGAGGTCGCGCAGGTCGTAGCCGGTATTGTCCTTGCGCAAGCCCTTCAGGCTGCTCATCACCTCGCCCTCGGCGGTGACCACTTCCAGACCCAGGCACAGTTCGCGGGTATTGCCATAGCGCAGCACGCCGGTGCCGCCGGCATTGGTGGAGAGGTTGCCGCCGATGGTGCAACTGCCCTCGGCCGCCAGCGACAGCGGGAACAGTCGCCCCACGGCGGTGGCCTGCTCCTGCAGATGCTGCAGCACGCAGCCGGCTTCCACGGTCATCGTATTGTTGATCGGGTCGACGGCGCGGATGCGGTTGAGCCGCCGCAGCGACAGCAGCACCGCATTGCCCTGCTGGTCCGGCACGCTGCCCAGCACCAGGCCGGTGTTGCCGCCTTGCGGTACCAGTGGCACCGCATAGTGCGCACACAGCTTGACGATCTCGGCCACCTCGCCGGTATCGGCCGGACGCAGTACGGCCAGGGCACGGCCGGTGTAGCGGCCGCGCTGGTCGGTCAGGTAGCCGCCGGTGTCGCTCGGCTCGGTGAGGACATGGGCGGCGCCGATGGCGGCGCGGCAGGCGGCGAGGAATTCGGTGGTGGTGTCGGTCATGGCGGTCATGGCAACAGGTGCGCGCCGCCACCGGGGCGGCGCGTCGTATTGGAGCGGATTGGAGCAGCGGATCGCGTTGGCGAAGATCAGCGCGAGGCCTTGTGGATGGCCTGGCGGGCGATTTCCTTGGCGGCCTTCTTGAAGGGGTGCAGGTAGGCCAGCGCGCAGATGAAATAGATGGTGGTCAATGCCACCTCGCCCCAGGCCAGCCAGACCGAGGTGTGATTGGCATCGCTGGTGGCGCGTACCAGGCCCTCGGCCAGGTAGACCAGGATCAGCATGGACGACCACTGCAGGGTATAGACATCGCGCTTGAGGATGCCGCGCAAGGGCAGCAGCAGCGGCACCACCTTGAGCACCATCCACGAGCCGCCCGGGCGCAGCGGCGCCAGCGCCAGTTCCCATGCCACACAGAGCAGGATCAGGACGACCAGGCTGGAACTGGCTCCCAGGTGGAAATAGCGCGCGCTGCTGTTCATGATGGTCTCCGTAGTTTTAATGCGGTCTCTGCCAGCCGTTTGCCCAGCGCGATGGCCAGGGTACGCGAGTCGTCCGACAGTGGCTGGTTGCCGTTGACGCCCGCCCAGTGACTGGCGCCGTAGGGGCTGCCGCCGCTGTGGGTATTCATCAGTTCGGGGTGCGCATAGGGCAGGCCCAGCAACAGCATGCCGTGATGCAGCAGGGGAATCATCATGGTCAGCAGCGTCGACTCCTGGCCGCCATGCAGGCTGCCGGTGGAGGTGAACACGCAGGCCGGTTTGCCGGTCAGGGTGCCGGAAAGCCACTGCGGCGAGGTGCCGTCCCAGAAATACTTCATGGCCGCGGCCATGTTGCCAAAGCGCGTGGGCGAACCCAGGGCCAGGCCGTCGCACTGCGCCAGGTCGGCCGCTTCCACATAGGGCGCGCCGGAGCTGGGGACGTCCGGCTCCACGGCCTCGGTGACGGTGGAGACCGCCGGCACGGTACGCAGGCGGGCATCGCAGCCGGGGACGCTTTCCACGCCCTGGGCGATCAGTTCGGCCAGCTTGCGGGTGGCGCCATGGCGCGAATAGTAGAGCACCAGGACGGTGGCGTTGGAGGGAGCGTTCACGGAAGAGGGGGAGGAGCTGGTCATCATGTGACTTATTATATTTCCGTTTTTTTCCTCCCAGCGTGAGGGAAAAAGAGAGAAATCTCCTCGACTGCTGCCTTTTGCCTCGCATCCTTGAGGTCATAACTGCAACTTTAGGATGCAGCTTCGTTTTTTGCGGGATTTTGCCGGCGGCTTGGGCGATAATCGCCAAACTTGTCATCCTGCCGCCTGGCGGCGGGAAAGAACCCGGGTGTGGCGCTGTTGCTTGCCGTCACCCCATGAAGTCGAACCGATGCCCTCTTTGCGTTTTCCCTTTTCCCGTATGCGTGGTCTGTCCCGAGAACAGTTGAGCGATCTGTTGCGCTTCGCCGGCCGGCGACTGCGCGAGGATCGTCTGCCCCAGGTGGCCGGCAGCCTGACGTTCACCACCATCCTCTCGCTGGTGCCGGTGCTGACCATCGCGCTGGCGCTGTTTACGGCCTTCCCGCTGTTCTCGACCTTCCGCGCTTCGCTGGAAGCCTATTTCGTCGAAAACCTCATGCCCAAGGGGGTGGCCAATACCATCCTGGGCTATCTGAACCAGTTCGCGGCCAAGTCGGCGCGCATCTCGGCGGTGGGCGGGGTGGTGCTGATCCTGACCTCGGTGCTGACCATGTCCACCATCGAGAGCGTGTTCAACCAGATCTGGCGGGTCAAGAAGTCGCGTCCGCTGGTGCAGCGGGTGCTGGTGTACTGGGCCATCATCACCCTGGGACCGCTCTTGATCGGGGTGTCCATCAGCGTGACCTCCTACCTCTCCAGCGCCACCGGTGGTGCGGTCAAGAGCCTGCCGTGGCTGGGCGCGGGCTTCTATACGCTGGTCTCGCTGATGTTTTCGACGCTGGCCTATACGCTGCTCTACAGCACCGTACCCAACCAGACCGTGGACTGGCGCGACGCCCTGGCCGGCGGCCTGCTGGCCGGTGTCGGCCTGGAAATCGCCAAGCGCCTCTTCGCGGTCTACATCATGCAGTTCCCGACCTACACCATGGTCTATGGCACGGTGGCGGTGCTGCCGATCTTCCTGGTGTGGATCTACATGATGTGGATGATCACCCTGTTCGGCGCCCTGCTGACGGCGGCGCTGCCGGTGGTGCGCTACGAGCGCTGGTGGCATGTGGCCTCGCCGGGGGCGGAGTTCATCGATGCGGTGAAGGTCCTGAAATTCCTGCATGCGGCCCGGGTCGGCGTGGAGTCGGCGGTGGTGAGCATGGATGAGGTGCGTCGCGCCACGCGACTGGGGCTGGGTGAATTGCAGCAGTTGCTGAGCCGGATGAGTGAAGAAGGCTGGGTGGCCTCGGTCAAGCCGGAGACCAGTCGCCGCACCGGCTGGAACCGCCGCATCACCGATGACATGGACCGCTGGACGCTGGTGGCCAACCCCAGCACGATCCTGCTGGCGCAGGTGTATCGGCTGTTCGTATTCGATCCCGCCGTGCTGGCGCAGGCGGGTGACGAGGAGGCTCTGGTGAGGCGGGTGGAAGACGCCATCGACGGCGTGCTCGGCCAGTCGCTGGATGACTACTGCGGTCCCGCAGGCCTTGCCAGCGTCGACCCGCAGGCGCAGAGCACCGTGGCTGCCATGCCCTATGCCGCCGTGCCGCTGGATGAGCGGCGCCGCATGTGGGAGCGCTGAGCGCTCAGAACGAGACCTGCCCGGTCAGCATCTGCCAGTACATGACCCAGTCGCCCATGAAGGAATACAGGGGATGGCGGAAGGTGGCCGGCTGGTTCTTCTCCACCATGAAATGCCCGACCCAGGCAAAGCCGTAACCACAGAACAGGGCCACCGCCAGCCACCACCACTGGTGGGTGATGAGCAGCAGCAACAGGCTCAGCAGCGCCAGCGTCGACCCCAGGAAGTGCAGCTGCCGGTTGACCCGGTGCGCATGTTCGCTCAGGTAGGTCGGATAGAACTCGCTGAAGCTGGCGTAGTGTCGGTCGGGCAGGGTGGCGGCCATGGGCTTCTCCAGGTGATCCTGACGATTCCAGCTTAGTCAGCGCAGCGCGCATATGCAAACCTTGTGCTGAAGCAAGCTTCGCATGATTGCTGGAAATACTGCATGGCAGCGTGATTGCCGGTTGCCCAAAGGGCGCGCTTGACCGTACCATGTGCATGCATCGCGCGCCCCGCCAGCGGCGGCATCCAGGATCAGTTATCCTGTTGCCCCCATGAATTGGATTTTCCGGGCGTCATCGCCTACAGTCAAAACAGCTTCATACAACTAGGACGACATCATGAAAGTCTCTGAAATCCTCAAGGTCAAAGGCAACATTCTCTTCACCGTCACGCCGGACACCCCGATTCAGGAGGCGGTCGCCGCGATGGCAGAGAAAGACATCGGCTCGCTGGTGGTCATGGAATATGGCGACCTGGTCGGCATGCTGACCTTCCGCGAAGTGCTGCTGACGCTGCACAAGAACGGCGGCGCCCTGGGTGGCTCGACCGTGCGCAAGCACATGAACGACGCCCCCATCACCGTCACCCCCGATACCGATCTGAACGAAGTGCGCCGCATCATGCTGGAAAAGCATGCACGCTACGTGCCGGTGATGGAAGCGCGCACCGTGCTGGGCGTAATGTCCTTCTACGACGTGGCCAAGGCCGTGCTGGATGCGCAAGGCTTCGAGAACAAGATGCTCAAGGCCTACATCCGCGACTGGCCGGCCGAGGAAGAAGAGCGCGAAGGCAACGCCTGAGCGTCGCTGGCCCGGTTGCCGTTTCCTGCGCTGACGCCGCCTGCCACCGCAGGCGGCCTGGTTCTGACCGTTCCTGCTGGAGCGGTTTTTTATTGTCCATTGAGGTTGTTGTCATTTCGGCCCGGCCTGCGTAGGCTGCGCATTCCGTTTCCCTGACCTGATTGCCCATGCAAAAGAACAGCCAGTTCTCGCTTTTCTCCCAACGGCGTTTCGCTCCCTTCTTCTGGACCCAGTTCCTGGGCGCGCTCAACGACAATGTCTTCAAGACCGCGCTGCTGACCATCCTCACCTATGACGCCCTGTCCTGGACCGAGATGGATCCGGGCCTGCTCAACAACCTCATCCCGGGTTTGTTCATCCTGCCGTTCTTCCTGTTCTCGGCCACCTCCGGCCAGTTGGCGGACAAGCTGGAAAAGGGCCGCGTGGCGCGTTTCGTGAAGCTGCTGGAAATCGTCATCATGGGCATCGCCGCCTATGGCTGGATGACGCACCACCTGTGGCTGCTGATTGCGGCGGTGGTCGGCATGGGCATCCATTCCACGCTGTTCGGACCGGTCAAGTATGCCTACCTGCCGCAGCAGTTGAAGCGCGAGGAACTGATCGGCGGCAATGGCCTGATCGAGATGGGGACCTTCGTCGGCATCCTGCTGGGGGAAATCCTGGGTGCGGTGCTGGTGGTGCACAAGCCCTGGGGGCTGCAACTGGTGGCTGGCGTGACCATCGGCATTGCCGTGCTGGGCTGGCTGGCCAGCCTGCGCATTCCGCTTTCGCCGGCCCCGGCGCCGGAGCTGAGGGTGAACTGGAATCCCTTCACGGAAACGGTGCGCAACCTTGGTTTCTCGCGCCGCAACCGGCCGGTGTTCCTCTCCTTGCTGGGCAATTCCTGGTTCTGGTTCTATGGCGCCATCATGCTGGCGCAATTCCCTGTCTATGCGAAGAACTACCTGCACGGCGACCATAGCGTCTTCGTGCTGCTGCTGGCGGTGTTCTCGGTGGGCATCGGCGTGGGTTCGCTGCTGTGCGAGCGGCTGTCGGGCCACAAGGTGGAAATCGGGCTGGTGCCCTTCGGCTCCATCGGCCTGTCGGTCTTCGGGCTGGAACTGTATTTTGCCAGCCAGGCCTATGTGACGCCGGCGGCGATGCTGGACCTGGGCGGCTTCCTGGCGCACGGCGGCAGCTGGCGCATCCTCGGTGATTGCCTGGGCATCGGCCTGTTCGGCGGACTCTACATCGTGCCGCTGTTTGCGCTGATCCAGACCCGCTGCGATCCGGCGCACGTCTCGCGCACCATCGCCGGGATGAACATCATGAATTCGCTGTTCATGGTGGTGTCGGCGCTGGTGGCCATGGTCATGCTGAAATCAGGGATGACGATTCCGCAGATCTTCCTGGCTACGGCCATCATGAACGGCGTGGTGGCGGTCTACATCTTCTCACTGGTGCCTGAGTTCCTGATCCGCTTCCTGGCCTGGCTGCTGATCCATACCTTCTACCGGGTGCGCATCGTCAATGGCCAGGCCATTCCCGACCAGGGCGCGGCGGTGCTGGTGTGCAACCATGTGAGCTATGTCGATGCCATCGCCATCATGGCGGCCAGCCCGCGCCCGGTGCGCTTCGTGATGGATTACCAGATCTTCCGGATCCCGGTGATGGCCTGGCTGTTCCGCAATGTGCGGGCGATCCCGATTGCGCCGGTCAAGGCCGACCCCTGGCTGACCGAGAAGGCCTTCGTCGATATCGCCCAGGCTTTGCACGAGGGTGAATTGGTGTGCATTTTCCCTGAGGGAAAACTGACGCGTGATGGCGAGCTCAACCCCTTCCGGGGCGGCGTGCAGAAGATCATCGACCGCAGCCCGGTGCCGGTGGTGCCGCTGGCCTTGCGCGGCTTGTGGGGCAGCCTGTTCTCGCGCGATCCCAGCAACCCGGTCACGCGTACCTTCCGGCGTGGCTTGTTCTCGCGGCTGGAGCTGGTGGCCGGCGAGCCCATCCCGGCCGAGCAGGTCAGCCCCGAGCTGCTGCAGGAAAAGGTGCGCGAACTGCGCGGCGACTGGAAGTAGGCTGCAGGCGGGAAGGGCGCCGTGGCTCGTCGGCGGCGCCCGGGGCTGGTAAAATCGCGTCTTTCTCCCCTTTTGCGCGAATTCCATCATGTCCGGCAATACCTTCGGCACGCTCTTCACCGTCACCACCTTCGGCGAATCCCACGGCCCGGCCATCGGCTGCGTGATCGATGGCTGCCCCCCGGGCATGACGCTGTCGGAAGCCGATATCCAGCCGGAACTGGATCGCCGCCGTCCCGGCACCTCGCGCCACGTCACCCAGCGCCAGGAGCCTGATACCGTCGAGATCCTCTCCGGCGTCTATGAGGGCAAGACCACCGGTACCCCGATTGCGCTGCTGATCCGCAACCAGGACCAGCGCAGCAAGGACTACGGCAATATCCTCGATACCTTCCGTCCCGGTCATGCCGACTACACCTACTGGCACAAGTACGGCATCCGCGATCCCCGCGGCGGTGGCCGTTCCTCGGCACGCCTGACCGCACCAGTGGTGGGCGCGGCGGCCATCGCCAAGAAGTGGCTGTTCGAAAAGTACGGCACCACCTTCAAGGGCTGCATGAGCCAGCTGGGCGAGATCGCGATTCCCTTCGAATCCTGGGAGCATGTGCCCAACAATCCCTTCTTCGCCGCCAATGCCAGCCTCATCGGGCGCCTGGAAGACTACATGGATGCCCTGCGCAAGGACGGCGACTCCATCGGTGCGCGCATCGACGTGGTGGCGCAGAACGTGCCGGTCGGCCTGGGCGAGCCGCTGTATGACAAGCTCGACGCCGAGATCGCCTTTGCCCTGATGGGTATCAACGCCGTCAAGGGGGTGGAGATCGGCGCCGGCTTCCGTTCGGTGGCGCAGAAGGGTTCCGAGCACGGCGATGCGCTCACGCCGGAAGGCTTCGTCGGCAACAACGCCGGTGGCATCCTGGGCGGCATCTCGACCGGCCAGGACATCACGGCCTCCATTGCCATCAAGCCCACTTCCAGCATCCGCACCCCGCGCCCTTCCATCGACAAGAACGGCCAGCCGATCGCGGTGGAAACCTTCGGTCGCCATGACCCCTGCGTGGGCATCCGCGCCACGCCCATCGCCGAAGCCATGCTGGCCCTGGTGCTGATGGACCACGCCTTGCGCAACCGCGCCCAGTGCGGTGATGTGAAGGTCGATACACCGGCGCTGCGCTGAACCGGGCAGAACCGAGCGCAAGCCGGCCATCGCGCAAGCGGTCGCCGGCTTTTTCCTGCCTGAAACAATTTGCGGCTGTCCGGGTCGAAGCCGCTCACGGTGGGCGGGCGCGTGCAGGCCTGCCCACCGGCTGACCCGGAATCAAGATCAATTATTCAATGGAGGCGGGCATGAAGCTCAAACCTATCATCAAGAACAGTCTGCTGGCCGCAGCCCTGGTGGGCCTGGTGGCATGCGAGACCGTACAGACCACCCAGGGCGGTGCCGTGGGCATCGAGCGCAAGCAGCAGATGCTGGTGTCCTCGGCCGAGATGGAAGCGGCATCCAGCAAGGAATATGCGCAGGTACTGGCCGAGGCCAAGGGCAAGGGCCTGCTCAACCGCAACGCTGCGCAGGTGCAGCGGGTGCGCGCCATCGCCAATCGCCTGATCCCGCAGACCGGGGTGTTCCGCCCCGATGCGCTGAAGTGGAACTGGGAAGTCAATGTCCTGAGCTCGGAGGAAACCAATGCCTGGTGCATGCCGGGCGGCAAGATCGCGGTCTATACCGGCCTGATCGACAAGCTCAAGATCACCGACGATGAACTGGCCGCCGTGATGGGCCACGAGATCGCCCACGCCCTGCGCGAGCATGCCCGCGAGCGCGCTTCGCAGCAGGTGGTGGCCAATTCGGCCATTTCCATCGGTGCGGCCCTGCTGGGGCTGGGCGACGTGGGCAAGCAGGGTGGCCAGTATCTCTACATGGGCCTGATGGGCTTGCCCAATTCGCGCGCCAACGAGACCGAGGCCGATCGCATCGGCGTGGAACTGGCCGCACGCGGCGGCTATGATCCCAAGGCGGCGGTGACCCTGTGGCAGAAGATGGCCAGCCTGGGCGGGGACGAGCCGATGCAGTTCATGTCCACCCACCCCTCCAGCAGTGAGCGCATTGCCGATCTGACGGTCTATGCGCAGCGCGTCGATCCCTTGTACCAGCAGACCCGCAAGCGCTGAGCGCTGAACCTCGCTGCAGACGGTATCGCAATCCGGCATGGCCCCGACGGGATGGGGAAATGCCGGATTTTTCATGTGGGCCGCAACTTCTGCGCTTTTTCTGCTGCCTTGCAGCATTATTGCCTGTTGTGGCGACGCGGCGGAAAACACGGCAAGGAGGTCAGACCCTTCGCTTTATGGCATAATCAAAAGCTATTTTTCCCGATCAGCACCCCTTTCCAGTTCCGCCGGACCGCAACATGCTCAAGACGCTCTACGACAAACTCTGGGAGTCGCACGTCGTTCATACGGAAGATGACGGCACCGCCATCCTGTATATCGACCGCCACCTGCTCCATGAAGTGACCAGCCCGCAAGCCTTCGAAGGCCTCAAGCTAGCCGGTCGTCAACCCTGGCGCAATTCGGCCAACCTGATGGTGGCGGACCACAACGTCCCCACCACCGACCGCGCCCACGGCATCGCCGACCCCATCTCGCGCCTGCAGGTGGAGACGCTGGACGGCAATGCCAAGGAATACAACCTGACCTACTTCGGCATGAACGACAAGCGTCAGGGCATCGTGCACGTGATCGGCCCCGAGCAGGGCGCCACGCTGCCGGGCATGACGGTGGTCTGCGGTGACTCGCACACTTCCACCCACGGCGCCTTCGCCGCGCTGGCCCATGGCATCGGCACCTCAGAAGTGGAACACGTACTGGCCACGCAGACGCTGCTGGCACGCAAGTCCAAGTCCATGCTGGTCCAGGTCGACGGCGCACTGCCGGCCGGCGTGACCGCCAAGGACATCGTGCTGGCCATCATCGGCAGGATCGGCACGGCCGGTGGTACCGGTTATGCGATCGAATTCGCTGGCTCGACCATCCGCTCGCTGTCCATGGAAGGCCGCATGACGGTCTGCAACATGGCCATCGAAGCCGGTGCCCGTGCCGGCATGGTGGCCTTCGACGACACCACGTTGAATTACCTCAAGGGCCGTCCTTATTCGCCCTCCGGCCCGCACTGGGAGCGCGCCGTGTCCTATTGGCGCACGCTGCATTCCGACCAGGGTGCCAAGTTCGACATGGTGGTCACGCTCAATGCCGCCGACATCAAGCCGCAAGTCACCTGGGGTACTTCGCCCGAGATGGTGGTGGCCGTGGATGCCCGCGTCCCCGATCCGGACAAGGAAAAGGATGCCACCAAGCGCGACGGCATGGAAAAGGCCTTGGCCTACATGGCCCTGAAGCCCAATACCCCGATCGAGGACATCCGCATCGACAAGGTCTTCATCGGCTCCTGTACCAATTCCCGCATCGAAGACCTGCGCGAAGCCGCCAAGGTGGTGCGCGGCAAGTTCCGCGCCTCCAACGTCAAGCTGGCGATGGTGGTGCCGGGCTCCGGCCTGGTCAAGGAACAGGCCGAGCGCGAAGGCCTGGACAAGATCTTCCGCGACGCCGGTTTCGAATGGCGCGAACCGGGCTGCTCCATGTGCCTGGCCATGAACGCCGACCGCCTGGAACCGGGCGAGCGCTGCGCCTCGACCTCGAACCGCAACTTCGAAGGTCGCCAGGGTGCCGGTGGCCGTACCCACCTGGTGAGCCCGGCCATGGCCGCGGCGGCCGGCATCGCCGGTCACTTTGTGGATGTGCGCTCGCTGTAAGCGCCGGAAGCGGGCCATGTGGCCCGTAGCTTCAGTTTTTGAACAGAAATCAGGAAGGACTGGGCGGCCGGATTGCCCGTCCGACCCAAGGTCAAGACCATGAATAAATTTATCCTGCACGAAGGACTGGTGGCGCCGCTGGATCGCGCCAACGTCGATACCGATGCGATCATCCCCAAGCAGTTCCTGAAGTCGATCAAGCGCAGCGGCTTCGGCCCCAACCTGTTCGACGAATGGCGTTACCTGGATCATGGCGAGCCGGGCATGGACAACAGCAAGCGCCCGCTGAACCCGGACTTCGTGCTCAACCAGGAGCGCTATCAGGGCGCTTCGATCCTGCTCTCGCGCAAGAACTTCGGCTGCGGCTCCTCGCGCGAGCACGCGCCGTGGGCGCTGGACCAGTTCGGCTTCCGCGCGGTGATCGCGCCCAGCTTCGCCGACATCTTCTTCAACAACTGCTACAAGAACGGTCTGCTGCCCATCGTCCTGACCGAGCAACAGGTCGATCACCTGTTCAATGAAGTCAAGGCCTTCCCGGGTTATCGCCTGGTCATCGACCTGGAAAAGCAGGTCGTCAGCACCACCAACGGCAGCCAGGCCTATCCCTTCGATATCAGCGAGTTCCGCAAGTACTGCCTGCTCAACGGTTTCGACGACATTGGCCTGACCCTACGCAAAGCCGACACCATTCGTGCCTACGAAGAGAAACACCTGCACGAACAGCCCTGGCTGAGCAACACGATCTGACAGGATCGTTGAAACAACAGCAAAGGGCGGTCAGATGACCGCCCTTGTCATTGATAACCCGAATTCGCTGCATAACTGAGAAAGAGAAGCCATGAAGATTGCTATCCTGCCGGGCGACGGCATCGGTCCTGAAATCGTCGATGAAGCCGTGCGTGTGCTCAATGCACTGGACGAGAAGTTCGAGATGGAATCGGCCCCGGTCGGCGGCGCCGGCTACGAGGCCCACGGCCACCCGCTGCCGGATGGCACCCTGAAGCTGGCCAAGGAAGCCGACGCCATCCTCTTCGGCGCCGTCGGCGACTGGAAGTACGACAAGCTGGAGCGCGCCCTGCGCCCGGAGCAGGCCATCCTGGGCCTGCGCAAGCACCTGCAGCTGTTCGCCAACTTCCGTCCCGCCATCTGCTATCCGGAACTGACCGGTGCTTCGTCGTTGAAGCCCGAGCTGGTGGCCAACCTGGACATCCTGATCGTGCGCGAACTGAACGGCGACATCTATTTCGGCCAGCCGCGTGGCATGCGCGAAGCGCCGGACGGTCCTTTCAAGGGGGCACGTGAAGGATTTGATACCATGCGCTATTCGGAACCGGAAATCCGCCGTATCGCGCATGTTGCCTTCCAGGCCGCGGCCAAGCGCGGCAAGCGCCTGTGCAGCGTGGACAAGGCCAACGTGCTGGAAACCTTCCAGTTCTGGAAAGACGTCGTCACCGAAGTGGGCAAGGAATACCCGGACGTGGAGCTGTCGCACATGTACGTGGACAACGCCGCCATGCAACTGGTGAAGGCACCGAAGAACTTCGATGTCATCGTCACCGGCAACATGTTCGGCGACATCCTCTCCGACGCCGCCGCCATGCTGACCGGTTCCATCGGCATGCTGCCCTCGGCTTCGCTGGATGCCAACAACAAGGGCCTGTACGAGCCCTCGCACGGCTCGGCACCGGACATCGCTGGCAAGGGCATCGCCAATCCGCTGGCGACCATCCTGTCGGCGGCGATGATGCTGCGTTTCTCGCTGAACCGCGCCGAACAGGCCGACCGCATCGAGAACGCCGTGAAGAAAGTGCTTGCGCAAGGTCTGCGCACCGCCGATATTTATGAAGAAGGCTGCACCAAGGTCAATACCCAGCAGATGGGCGAGGCCGTGGTCAAGGCCCTCGCGTAGGCTCAGTGCCTCGTCCGCCCGCACAAGCCGGGCAGGGCGGGGCGCCTGAAATGCCGGATGGTCCGGCGCATATGTGTTCAATCTGAGTTGTTCACCATGGATGTTCTAAATAGGGAAAGATGATGAAACTGGTTGGTTTGGTTGGCTGGCGTGGAATGGTGGGTTCGGTCCTGATGCAACGCATGCAGGACGAGGGTGATTTCGATCACATCGAACCGGTATTTTTCTCGACTTCGAATGCGGGCGGCAAAGCGCCGTCGTTTGCCAAAACGGCAACGACGCTCAAAGACGCCAACAGCATCGATGAGCTGAAGAAATGCGACATCATCATTACCGCACAGGGTGGCGACTACACCAACGAGATCTTCCCCAAGCTGCGTGCAGCCGGCTGGGACGGCTACTGGATCGACGCCGCCTCCTCGCTGCGCATGAAGGATGATGCCGTGATCGTGCTGGACCCGGTCAACAGCAACGTCATCAAGGACGCACTGGCCAAGGGCGTGAAGAACTACATCGGTGGCAACTGCACCAACTCCATCCTGTTGATGGGCGTGGGTGGCCTGTTCAAGGAAGGCCTGGTCGAGTGGGTCAGCTCCATGACCTACCAGGCAGCCTCCGGTGGCGGCGCCAACCACATGCGCGAACTGTTGAAGGGCATGGGCGTCATCAACGCCGCTGTGGCCGAAGAGCTGGCCACGCCGTCCTCGGCCATCCTGGACATCGACCGCAAGGTCGCCAAGACCATCCGTGAAGACGTGCCTACCGAGTTCTTCGGCGCACCGCTGGCCGGCGGCCTGATCCCCTGGATCGACGCCCAGCTGGAAAACGGTCAGTCCAAGGAAGAGTGGAAGGGCCAGGCCGAAGTCAACAAGATCCTCGGCAACGAGAAGATCATCCCGGTCGACGGCCTGTGCGTGCGTATCGGTGCCATGCGTTGCCACAGCCTGGCGCTGACCATCAAGTTGAAGCGCGACCTGCCCCTGGCCGAGATCGAGTCCATCATCCGTGCCGGCAACCAGTGGGTGAAGTGGGTTCCCAATGACCGCGCCATCACGGTCAAGGAACTGACCCCGGCAGCCATCACCGGCGGCCTGGAAATCGGCGTGGGCCGCGTGCGCAAGCTGAACCAGGGTCCGGAATACATTTCCGCCTTCGTCATCGGTGACCAGTTGCTGTGGGGCGCGGCCGAGCCGCTGCGCCGCATGCTGCGCATCATCCTGGGCAACCTGGAGTAATGCGACGGCCGGAAAAATATCCGGCCGGCAACCGCCGTGCGTTGCTGCAATGCGAATAGGGCTTGCCTATCCCGTTGTCAGTCTGCAACAATAGCCCGCCAGCTTTTCCCCAGGGAGAAGCTGGCGGGTTTTTCTCATCTTGAGAACTTAAGTACACTTGCGGGTGTAAGTTCTTGATGTTAATTTGAAAAGCCCATTCATTTCATGAAAACCAACATGGCAGCGCCATCGCCGGGCGCCTGCTGGATTTGATGAAATGGATCTGCATTTCCGTTCCCTGAGCTGCAAAACAATGCTTTCAAGACAGCAAGGGCTGCAGGGACAGGAGCAGCGACGGCCCACAGTAAGGCTGCGCGGCACATGCCCCATTCACGGCTTCCACCGGGTAGAACGCGAGCGTGACGGGTTTCAAGCGGAACGTTTCTCTAAGCCATATAAAACATGCCTCTGAATACTAACAAGAAGCTTCCCCTGTCCCAGATGAAGACCCTGAGCGCCGCCGTCGCGCTGGCCCTGGCCTTGCCGCTGGGTGCGCAGGCGGCCGGACTGGGCAAGCTGACCGTGCTGTCCTCGCTGGGCCAGCCGTTGCGGGCCGAGATCGAGGTCACTTCCGTGAGCGCCGACGAGGCCGGCAAGCTGTCGGCCCGCCTGGCACCGGCCGAGGCCTTCCGCCGCGCCAACATGGACTACAACCCGGTACTGGGTTCGCTGTCCTTCGTGGTCGAACAGCGCCAGGGGCGCCACTTCATCCGTATCAGCTCTTCCCAGCCGGTCAGTGATCCGTTTGTCGACCTCCTGATGGAATTGAGCGCGGGCGATTCCCGCCTGCTGCGTGAATATACCTTCCTGCTTGATCCACCTGACAGCAAGGCACCGCGCAACGCCCAGGTGGCACCGCTGACCCCGGGCAATGCCGGTGCCACCAACGGTTCGGCTGCCCGTAGCGAGGCTGCAGCAAGCGCAGCGGCCGCCCCCCCAGCCCCTGCTGCGGCGACCACGCCTGCTGCGCCGTCTGCTCCGGCTTCCGATTCTGAACCGACCGCTGCACCGGCCGCCACTGCCGCGCCGACCCCCGCCCCTGCACCAGCACAGGCTGCCGCACCCGCTGCCGCTCCTGCTGCCAGCAGCACCCCGATCCCGGTCAGCGGCGAAGAGCCCGCGACCACCATCGTCCAGCGGCCTGCACCATCGGCCCTGGCCGAGGAACTGATCCGTCGCCAGCAGGCGGCGCCTGCCGATACCCCGGCCTCGGCCAGTCCGGACGCGCTTGCCGCTTCCCGTCCGGCGACGCAAAGCGCCACGGGGACGGTGGCCCAGCCGGCCGCGGCTAATCCGTCAGCGGCCGCTGCGCCGGCTGCTGCCGGCAAGAGCGCCGACTACCGCGTCAAGCAGGGCGATACCCTGGGCGCGATTGCCGCCCGCAACCAGCCGGCCAATGTCTCGCTGGACCAGATGCTCATCGCCCTGTATCGCGCCAATCCCGACGCCTTCCAGGGCAACAACATCAACCGCCTGCGCGCCGGCAGGATCCTCAGCATTCCCGATCAGCCCACCGCCGCCGCCGTCGACCGCGATGAGGCACGCGGCATGGTCGTGGCGCAGGCGCAGGACTTCAACGCCTACCGCAACAAGCTGGCCGGCCAGGTCGCCAACGCACCGGCCGGCAAGCCCGGCGCCAGCCGCCAGAGTGGCGGCGGCAAGATCACCACGCGGGTGGAAGAACGTTCCGGCACCCAGTCGGCGCGTGATCGCCTGGAGCTGTCCCGCGCCAACAAGGGCAATGGCAAGACCGGCAGCGCCGGCACTGCCGCCGAAGACAAGGCCGCCAGCGAGCGCGCTCTGGCCGAGGCCAATGACCGCGTCAAGGACCTGGAAAAGAACGTCGACAACCTCCAGAAACTGCTGGAGCTGAAGAACAAGACCATCGCCGAACTGAGCGCGCAACAACCGAAGGAGGGCGAAGCCGCCAAGCCGGCCGCCGACACCGCCGCACCCAAGGCCGAGGACAAGCCGGCCGATGCGCCCGCCACCCCTGCGCCTGAACCTGCAACGGCACCGGCGCCGGCTGCGGCAGTCGCTTCGTCGACTACGCCTCCAGCGGCCAGCGCCAAACCGGCAGACAAGAACGGTGGTAGCTTCATCGACAAGGTGAAGGAAAATCCCGCCTTCCTGATCGGTGCCGGCGTGCTGGTCGCGCTGCTGGCCGCCGGTGGTGGTGTGCTGGCCATGCGTCGTCGCAAGAAGAAGTCCGAGGAAGGCGCCGTCGAACCTGCCGTCGAACCCGAGCCTGCGCCGCCTGCACCTGCAGCAGCGGCTGCGGCAGCGGCAGCGGTGGCTGCGGCGGAGCCTGAAGCAGAACCCGAGGTTCCGGCGACCGTCGCAGTCGTCGCGCCCGTGGTCGAGGAGGCAGCTCCGGTGGCCGCCGTGGTTCCGGAAGAGCCGGTCGATCCGATCTCCGAAGCCGACATGTACATCGCCTATGGCCGTGACGAGCAGGCCGAGGACATTCTCAAGCTGGCCCTGCAGACAACGCCCGAGCGCCAGGCGCTGCACGCCAAGCTGCTGGAAATCTATGCCAAGCGCGGCGACGTGGCGAACTTCAACAAGGTCGCGCTCGACCTGCATCAGCTCAGCGGCGGTCTCAACGAAACCTGGGTCAAGGCCGCCGCCCTGGGCCTGGAAGTCGATCCCACCAATCCGCTGTACGGTGGTGTCCCGGCCGAAGAGGAACCGATCCTCAGCAGCGAGGAAGAGCAGGGCATGGAGTTCGACCTCAGCGACTTCAAGGGCGCCGAGCTGCAAGCCACGTCGACCCCGCCGGCAGGCGCGGCCATGGACCTGGGCAAGGACATCGATTTCGACCTGGACCTGGAAAACGGTGCCAAGCCCGACGCCAACGAGCCCATCCTGCCGGCATCGAGCGGCGCCACCTCGGCATCGGCCCTGCTGGACAGCCTGGATGAGACGCCCGCTTCACCTGCTCCCGCTCCCGCTACGGATCTGGCCGATCTGGACCTGAGCCTGCCGGAGGAGGACGCAGCGCCAACGTCCACCAACCTGCTGGAAGAAGATGAAGAGTCCGCCTTCGAGGCCGAGATGACCACCAAGCTCGACCTGGCCGCCGCCTATGAGGAAATCGGCGACAAGGAAGGTGCTCGCGAATTGCTGGAAGAAGTCATGCGCGGCGGCAACGATGCCCAGATCGCACGTGCCAAGCAAATGATGGCCGCCCTGGGCTGAAGCCCACGGCCGCAGCGATTACAATAGCTTGATCTCGCGGGCAGCTCGCATGAGCTGCCCGTTTGTTTTCATCGTGCCGCCTGAGCCTGGCAAGCAGCGCAAGGGCGGCCTGCAGTGATCACCATGACAGACTTTTCCCCCCAGGCCGACGGCCTGCGCCGCGTGGTACTGGGCGTGCAATACGACGGCGCCTGCTGGCAGGGCTGGCAGACCCAGCCGCACCGCCAGACCGTGCAGGATCAGCTGGAGGCGGCCCTGCTGCGCTTCAGTACCCAGCCCATCGCCACCACCTGTGCCGGCCGCACCGACTCCGGCGTACATGCGCTGGAGCAGGTGGTCCATTTCGACACCGCCATCGCCCGCGACAGCTTTTCCTGGGTGCGCGGCACCAACGCCTTCCTGCCGCCGACGATTGCGGTGCGCTGGGCTTGCGAGCTGCCTTACGTGGATGACGCGGCCATTGCCAACGCCAGCGCCGCTGCCGGTGTCGGCACTGGCGAGGTCGCCGCGCTGCATGGCGCCGAGCGTGAAGGGGCGGCGCAGCTGGCGCAGTTCGGCTTCCATGCGCGCTTTTCGGCCATCGCCCGTACCTATCACTACGTGCTCTACAACCATGCGGTCCGTTCGCCGCTGCTGGCCGGCAAGGCCGGCTGGACCTTCCGGCCGCTGGACGCGGACCGCATGCACCGCGCCGCCCAGCACCTGATCGGCGAACATGATTTCACCAGCTTCCGGGCTGTGGAGTGCCAGGCCAAGTCGCCCATCCGCAAGATGGAGAGCCTCGCCGTGCGTCGCCATGGCGACATGATCGTCTTCACCCTCAAGGCCAATGCCTTCCTGCATCACATGGTGCGCAACATCGTCGGCTCGCTGATCGTGGTCGGCAGCGGCAAGCAGGGGCCGGAGTGGATAGGGCAGGTGCTGGCCCTGCGCGACCGCAGCCGGGCCGCCCCGACCTTCATGCCGGACGGCCTCTACCTGGCGCGGGTAGACTATCCGGATGCCTGGGCGCTGCCGCAGGAGAACCGCTCCTGGCCCTGGTTGTAGCGCGTTGGGCCGCTGCGCGCACCCCTGAAATTCTTGCAAAAAGGCAATATCGATGAGCTTGCGTACCCGTATCAAGATCTGTGGACTGACCCGCGAAGAGGATGTCCGCGCCACCGTGGCCGCTGGCGCCGATGCGCTGGGCCTGGTGTTCTATCCAAAAAGCCCGCGCTATGTCACGCCGCAACGTGCCGGCGAGCTGGCGCGGGCGGTGCCGCCGCTGGTGAGCATCGTCGGCCTGTTCGTCAACCCGACCCTGGAAGAGGTGCAACAGGTGCTGGCCGAGGCACCCCTGACGATATTGCAGTTCCACGGCGACGAAACCCCCGAGCACTGCGCCGCGATCGCCCGCGCCGTTGTCAGACCCTTCATGCGCGCGGCCAGAATAGGAAGTTCGACGCAGCCCTCGGATTTGTTAGAATATGAACAGGCATATCGCTCCGCCAGTCCGTTTTTCACCGGACTGCTGCTCGACACCCTGGTCGAGGAGTACGGCGGCAGTGGAAAGGTTTTCGATTGGTCTCTCATTCCAAAAGAACTCGCGCCTCGGGCCGTTTTGAGTGGTGGCTTGAGCGTACACAACGTCACTGAGGCGGTGACCCGCGTTCGTCCCTACGCGGTCGATATCAGCAGTGGTGTCGAAGCCGCCAAGGGCATCAAGGATGCCGCCAGGATCGAGGCCTTCATCAGCGCCGTCCGCCTGGCGGACGCTACCCCGGCGTAGCACTCCCCATACAGTACGCAGTACGAGATTCAGAGGAAACCCATGAAAGAATTGAACCCCCTCGGCAGCTTTGCCGAGCGCCAGGCCGTTCCCGTCGCCGCCCTGCACCAGTCGGCCCACTACAACCTGCCGGACGCGCGTGGCCACTTCGGCCCCTACGGCGGCAGCTTCGTCTCCGAAACCCTGACCCTGGCCCTGAACGAGCTGCGCGAGGCCTATGCCCGTTACCAGCACGATGAACAGTTCCTCGCCGAATTCCACACTGAACTGAAGCATTTCGTCGGCCGTCCCAGCCCCGTGTACCACGCCAAGCGCTGGTCCGAGCAGGCCGGCGGTGCGCAAATCTACTTCAAGCGCGAAGACCTCAACCACACCGGCGCCCACAAGATCAACAACGTGATCGGCCAGGCATTGCTGGCCAAGCGCATGGGCAAGAAGCGCATCATCGCCGAGACCGGTGCCGGCCAGCACGGCGTGGCCACGGCCACCATCTGTGCGCGTTTCGGCATGGAATGCATCGTCTACATGGGCGCGGAAGACGTGAAGCGTCAGTTGCAGAACGTGTACCGCATGAACCTGCTCGGCGCCAAGGTGGTGCCGGTGGAATCCGGCTCCAAGACCCTGAAGGATGCGCTCAACGAAGCCATGCGCGACTGGGTCACCAATGTCGAGACCACCTTCTACATCATCGGCACGGTGGCCGGCCCGCACCCCTACCCGATGATGGTGCGCGACTTCCAGTCGGTGATCGGCAACGAGTGCATCCAGCAGATGCCCGAGATCGCCTCGCGCCAGCCGGACTACGTGGTGGCGGCCGTCGGTGGCGGCTCCAATGCCATGGGTATCTTCTATCCCTACATCGACTATGCCGATGTGAAGCTGGTCGGCGTGGAAGCCGCCGGCGACGGGCTTGATACCGGTCGCCATTCGGCCTCGCTGACCCTGGGCTCGCCCGGTGTGCTGCACGGCAACCGCACCTACCTGCTGCAGGATGCCAATGGCCAGATCATCGAGACCCACTCGGTCTCGGCCGGTCTGGATTATCCCGGCGTGGGGCCGGAACACGCATGGCTCAAGGACAGCGGTCGCGCCAGCTATGCCTGCATCACTGACGAAGAGGCGCTGCAGGCCTTCAACACCTGCTGCCGCATCGAAGGCATCATCCCGGCGCTGGAGTCCAGCCATGCCCTGGCCCATGCGGCCAAGCTGGCGGCGACCCTGCCCAAGGATCAGATCGTGCTGGTCAACCTGTCCGGCCGTGGGGACAAGGACATGCATACCGTGCAACAGCGCCAGGGCTGATCGCCGACCCTGCCTGACGCGTGCCGGCTGCCCGACGGGTGGCCGGCTGGTTCGACAAAATACTTCACCATCATGTCCAGAATCCAGACTACCTTTTCCCAACTGGCCGAGCAGAAGCGCAAGGCCCTGATCACCTTCATCACTGCCGGCGACCCGGCCCCCGAGCTGACCGTGCCGCTGCTGCACGCGCTGGTAGCCGGCGGCGTCGACATCCTCGAACTGGGCGTGCCGTTCTCCGACCCCATGGCCGAAGGCCCGGTGATCCAGCGCGCCTGCGAGCGGGCCCTGAAGTTCGGCATCAGCACCCATGACGTGCTGGGCTATGTGCGCGAATTCCGCAAGACCAATACCCATACCCCCATCGTATTGATGGGTTATGCCAACCCCATCGAACGCTTCGGCGTGGATGCCTTCATCGCCGCTGCCAGCGAGGCGGGCGTGGACGGCACCATCGTGGTGGACTATCCACCCGAGGAATGTGAAGAATTCGCCCAGAAGATGCAGGCCAATGGCATGGACCCGATCTTCCTGCTGGCTCCGACCTCGTCGGAAGAGCGCATTCGCCAGGTGGCGGCCGTGAGCAGCGGCTTCTGCTATTACGTCTCGCTCAAGGGCGTGACCGGTGCCGGCCATATCGATACCGCGGAAGTGGCCGAGCGCATCGCCGCCATCCGCCAGCACGTCAAGCTGCCCATCGCCGTGGGCTTCGGCATCCGCGACGGCGCCACCGCCCGCACCGTGGGCAGCGTGGCCGACGCGGTCGTGATCGGCAGCCGCATCATCGCCGAGCTGGAAAATACCCCGCAGGAGAAAGCCTGCGAGGCGGTGCAGACCTTCGTCACCGGCATTCGCCAGGCGCTCGATGCCTGAGCCTGGCCGGCAGGATTAATCGGACAGAAGGCCTCCGGGGGCACCGAACTGCGCCCGGAGGCTTTGTCTTTTGATAAGGCGCAAGCCGCCTGCCCTTCATTTCTTGCCGGATGGAAAGCATGACCGTGCTTTACGTCCCGCCCCGGTCGGCTCTGGTACAATGCGCGCCACCGGAAAAATCTATGAGGTATCTATGAGCTGGCTCGAGAAGTTACTGCCACCCCAGATTCAACGCGGCTCCACCAGCCGCAAGGCCATCCCGGAAGGTTTGTGGGTCAAATGCCCCTCCTGCGAGGCCGTGCTGTACCGTACCGACCTGGAGTCCAACCTCCACGTCTGCCCCAAATGCAGCCACCACATGCGCATCCGCGCCCGCGCTCGTCTCGATGCCCTGCTCGACGAAGGCGGCCGCTATGAGATCGGCCAGGAAGCCCTGCCGGTCGACACCCTGAAGTTCAAGGACAGCAAGAAGTACCCCGACCGTCTCAAGGACGCCATGGAATCCACCGGCGAAACCGATGCCATGGTGGTCATGGGCGGCGCCATCATGACCCTGCCGGTCGTGGTGGCCTGCTTCGAATTCGAATTCATGGGCGGTTCCATGGGCTCGGTGGTGGGTGAGCGCTTCGCCCGCGGCGCCCAGGCGGCGCTGGAACAGAAGGTCCCCTTCATCTGCATCACCGCCACCGGCGGCGCCCGCATGCAGGAAGGCCTGCTGTCGCTGATGCAGATGGCCAAGACCACCTCCATGCTGACCAAGCTGTCGGAAAAGAAGCTGCCCTTCATCAGCGTGCTGACCGACCCGACCATGGGCGGTGTCTCGGCATCCTTCGCCTTCATGGGCGATGTGGTGATGGCCGAACCCCGCGCCCTGATCGGCTTTGCCGGCCCGCGCGTGATCGAGAACACGGTGCGCGAGAAACTGCCGGAAGGCTTCCAGCGTGCCGAATTCCTGGTCACCAAGGGCGCCATCGACATGATCGTCGACCGCCGCAAGATGCGCGAGGAAATCGCCCGTCTGCTGGCCCTGCTGCAAAACCAGGCCGCCGAAACGGTTTCCTGATAAGCGGATATACTTCAGGCCCGGATTTGCAGAAGTGCAAATCCGGGCCTTGTTTTTTAGCCCTCTGCAATTCCGTTTGTGCTGTAGCTTCACCGACCGAGACGCGCCATGACTTCCCAAGCTTCCCCGAGCCCTGCCACCCCCGCCACCTTGAGCGAATGGCTGGCCCTGCTGGAACAACGCCACTTCAAGCAGATCGACATGGGCCTGGAGCGGGTCATGCAGGTCAAGCAGAAGCTGGACATCCGGTTCGACTGCCCGGTCATCATGGTGGCCGGTACCAACGGCAAGGGCTCCACCTGCGCCATGCTGGAATCGATCCTGCTGCGCGCCGGCTATCGCGTGGGCCTGTACATGAAGCCGCACTTCCTGCACTTCAACGAACGCGCCCGCATCAGCGGCGACATGGCCAGCGATGCGCAACTGATCGCGGCCTTCGAGGCGGTGGAGGCGCAGCGCGGTGACATTTCCCTGACCTATTTCGAATTCACCACCCTGGCCATCATGAAGCTGCTGGCCGATGCCGGGCAGGACGTGGTGATCCTGGAAGTGGGCCTGGGTGGCCGCCTGGATGCGGTCAATGTGATCGATGCCGACGTGTCCATCGTCACCAGCATCGACATCGACCATACCGAATACCTGGGCGAGACCCGGGAAGAAATCGGCTTCGAGAAAGCCGGCATCTTCCGTCCCGGCAAGGTCGCCGTGTGCGGCGACCCGCTGCCGCCCAAGTCCCTGATCGCGCATGCCGAGAAGATCGGCGCCGACCTGTGGCTGATGGGCCGCGACTTCAACTACCAGGGCGACAAGCAGCAGTGGGCCTACGGTGGACGCGGCATGCGTCGCAATTCGCTGGCCTATCCCAGCCTGCGCGGCGCCAACCAGCTGTTGAACGCCTCGGCCGCCCTGGCCGCGTTGGAAGCCTTGCGTGAAGTCTTGCCGGTAGGTGCGCAGGAAGTGCGCACCGGGCTGGCCACGGTGGAGCTGCCGGGCCGCTTCCAGGTCCTGCCGGGCCAGCCGCTGGTGATCCTGGACGTGGCGCACAACCCCCATGCGGCCGCCACGCTGGCGCAGAACCTGGACAACATGGGCTTTCATCCCTTCACCTATGCGGTGTTCGGCTCCATGCTGGACAAGGACATCGAAGGCGTCATCGGTCATCTGAAGGACAAGATCGACCACTGGTGCGTGACCGACCTGCCGCTGCCGCGCGCGGCCACTGCGCAACAGCTCAGGGACGCCCTGCTGGGTGCCGGCGTGGCGCCGGAATTCAGGCGGGACGCGGCGCGCAGCATCGAAACCTTCACTTCGCCGGCCGACGCCTATGCAAATGCATTAAGCAGAGCAGGGGAGAATGATAGAATTGTGGTTTTCGGGTCCTTCCTCACCGTGGCCGGCGTCATGCAGGCGCGCCGCCCCGGTCTGCACTGAACCCGTAGCCGATTTTCGGAGCCGGCCGCCACGCCCGGCGGCGCCCCGACCTGATGGGTCGGGCAGGTTTTCCAAGATTTTCAGATCAATTCAAGACGACTCCGCATGGGCTTGTTCTCGTTTTTCCGCAAAAACAAGCAGGACTCTGCTTCCGACCAAGGTACTTTCCGTTCGCGTTCCGACGAGCAATCTTCCGTCATTCGCAGCCGCGGCAGCCGTAGCGCCGCCAATACCTCCGGCCGCGCCGCAGGGGGACGGGCCAAGGCCGGCAAGGATGCCGCGGCCGATCCCTTGTTGCCGGAAAAGAAACGTGCGCGCCGCCGCCTGATCGGCGCCGTCGCGCTGGCGCTGGCGGTGGTGATCGTGTTGCCGATGATCCTCGATTCCGAGCCCAAGCCGCTCAACGACGATATCGCCATCCAGATCCCCTCGAAGGACCAGGCGGCCTCGGCCGGTACATCGGCTCCGGCTCCGGTCCCGGCCTCGGCAGGCGATGCCAAGCAGGCCTCGCTGGACCAGAAGGAAGAGATCGTCGAGCCGGCCAGCATCGCGCCCGAACCCGCCACTGCCCCGGCCGCACAGCCGGCCAGCCCGCCCGTGGCGGCCGTGGCCCCCAAGGTGATCGACAAGCCTGCGCCGAAGGTCGAGGAAAAGAAGACTATCGTGGTCGAGCACAAGGAAGAGCCGAAGAAGGAAGCCGCCAAGCCCAAGGCCCCGGCCCCGACCCCGGCCTCCACCGCGCCGGCAGCAGCACCCTCCGCCCATGACGATTCGGCCCGTGCGCTGGCGATCCTGGAAGGCAAGTCCGGTGCAACTGGCGGTGCCGCTGCTGCGCCGGCAGAGAAGAAGCCGGCCGCCACCGGGGGCAAGTTCGTCATCCAGGTCGCCGCGCTGGCGACCCAGGACAAGGTCAATGAATTGCGCAACAAGCTCAACGCAGCAGGTATTCACTCCTACACGCAAAAGATCGCGACCCAGGCCGGCGAACGTACGCGCATCCGCGTCGGTCCCTTCGGCAGCCGCGATGAAGCCGAGCGCATGGGAAGCCGAATCAAGAAGCTGGGCTTGAATGCTACTATTGTTCCTGCTTGAAATTGGCTGCAGATAGCCGCATATTGTTGTCATCGTGACGATATTTGACTACCTGGTGCTGCTGATCCTGGCGTGTTCCGTGATCATCGGCACCCTGCGCGGACTGGTGCGCGAGGTGTTGTCGCTGGCTGGCTGGATCGTGGCGCTGGTGGTGGCCAACATGTATGGCGAGGCGCTTTCGACGATGCTGCCGGACGTGGTGCCGGGCGAATTGACGCGACTCATCGTCGCCTTCGTGGCCTTGTTCATCGGGACGCGCCTGTTGATGGCGCTGGTGGCCAAGACATTGAGTGAGCTGGTCAAGGCCACGGGCCTGACCATGCTGGACAGGACATTGGGCAGTATTTTCGGCGTGGCGCGTGGCGTCCTGCTGGTGGTGGCGGTGGCATTGCTGTGCGGCACGACCTCGATTCCGCAACAGCCGTTCTGGAAAGAGGCCAGGTTCAGCCCCTGGGTTGAACAGGGTGCGCAGGCCGTGCTGCCCTACCTGCCGGAAAAACTGGCCGAGCATGTGAATTTTTCACCCCCTGTCTGATGCCGCTGCCGCGGGCAGATCCCGTGGCAGGGCGCATTGGTCGTCGGTTGCAGTCGTGGTTCATTTTCGTTTTCGTTCTTCGTTAGGAGTCCACCATGTGTGGCATCGTCGGTATCGTCTCTCATAGCCCCGTCAACCAGATGCTGTATGACGCGCTGCTGCTGCTGCAGCACCGCGGCCAGGATGCAGCGGGCATCGCAACCAACCACAGCAACGGTTTCTCGATGCACAAGGCCAATGGCCTGGTGCGCGACGTGTTCCGTACCCGCAACATGCGCTCGCTGCCCGGCAACACCGGCATTGGCCAGGTGCGTTACCCGACCGCTGGCAGCTCTTCCTCGGAAGAAGAGGCGCAACCGTTCTACGTCAATGCCCCCTTCGGCATCATCCTGGCGCACAACGGCAACCTGACCAATGCGGAACAGTTGAAGATCGAGATGTTCAAGAACGATCGCCGCCACATCAACACCGATTCCGATACCGAAGTGCTCCTGAACGTGCTGGCCCACGAAATCCAGCAGGCCACCACCGGCTACTCGCTGGACCCGGCGGCGCTCTTCAAGGCCGTGGCCATGGTGCACAAGCGCGTGCGCGGCTCCTACGCCGTGGTGGCGCAGATCGCCGGTTACGGTCTCCTGGGCTTCCGCGATCCGTACGGCATCCGTCCGATGTGCCTGGGCTTCAACGAAAGCGACAAGGGCATCGAATACATGATGGCCAGCGAATCGGTGGCCCTGGAAGGCATGGGCTTCCGCTTCCTGCGCGACGTCAACCCGGGTGAAGCGATCTTCATCGACAACGACGGCAAGCTGTACAACCAGCAATGCGCCGAGAACCCGTCGCTGAACCCCTGTGCCTTCGAATACGTCTACCTGGCCCGTCCGGACTCCATCATCGACGGCGCCTCGGTCTATGGTGCCCGCCTGAAGATGGGCGAGTTCCTGGCCGAGAAGATCCGCAAGCAGTTCAAGCACGGCGAGATCGACGTGGTCATGCCGATCCCCGATTCCTCGCGTCCGGCCGCCATGGAACTGGCGCTGAAGCTGGGTATCGAGTACCGCGAAGGCTTCATCAAGAACCGCTACATCGGCCGTACCTTCATCATGCCGGGCCAGGCCCTGCGCAAGAAGTCGGTGCGCCAGAAGCTCAATGCCATCGGCAGCGAATTCAAGGGCAAGAACGTGCTGCTGGTGGATGACTCCATCGTGCGTGGCACCACCAGCCGCGAGATCGTGCAGATGGCGCGCGAGTCCGGCGCCAAGAACGTGATCTTCGCTTCGGCCGCGCCGCCGGTGAAGTTCCCCAACGTCTATGGCATCGACATGCCGACCCGCGACGAGCTGATCGCCTTCGGCCGCAGCGAAGAGGAAGTGTGCCGCGAGATCACCGCCGATGCCCTGGTCTACCAGGACGTGGAAGCCATGAAGCGCGCCATTGCCGACTCCAACCCGGCCCTGCGCAACTTCGAGGCATCCTGCTTCGACGGTCACTACATCACCGGCGACATCACCCAGGAATACCTGGACCGCATCGAATATGCCCGCAAGAATCCCAAGCCGGCACTGGAAGATGCAGTCCGTTCGCAGCTGAACCTGAACCTGGCCCGCGTGGATTGATCCGCGCCTGACCAGAGGCTGGAACAGCACGCCGGTGGCCGCTTCTGCGGCGCCGGCGTTTTTCTTTCATGCGCAGCCGGTGGGAAACTGGCTTATCATTTTGCCTTTGGCCCGTGCTTGCCGGTGCCGGCCATCCTGCCCACCCTGCTCACCCTGTATTTCCGACTTCCGCGATGAACGATAAAAAGACCTACGGCTTCACCACCACCATCCTCCACAGCGACCGCCAGAAGGGCATCGAGCACGGCTCGCTGCACAAGCCCATCCACACCTCGGTGACCTTCGGCTATGAAGATGCGCGCCAGCTGGCCGAAGTCTTCCAGGGCAAGCAGCCGGGCTATCGCTACGGTCGCCAGGGCAACCCGACGGTGTCGGCGCTGGAAGAGAAGATCACCAAGATGGAAGACGGCAAGTCCACCATCTGCTTTGCCACCGGCATGGCTGCCATCGGCGCCATCGTCCAGGGTCTGCTGCGCGAGGGCGACCATGTGGTGTCCTCTGCTTTCCTGTTCGGCAATACCAATAGCCTGTGGATGACGGTGGGTGCGCAGGGCGCCAAGGTGTCCATGGTGGATGCCACCGATGTGAAGAATGTGGAAGCGGCCATCACGCCCAATACCCGTCTGGTGTTCGTCGAGACCATCGCCAATCCGCGCACCCAGGTGGCGGATCTGAAGCGCATCGGCGAACTGTGCCGCGAGCGCGGCATCCTCTACGTGGTGGACAACACCATGACCTCGCCCTACCTGTTCCGTCCCAAGACGGTCGGCGCCGGGCTGGTGGTCAATTCGCTGACCAAGTCCATCGGCGGCCACGGCAATGCGCTCGGTGGCGCGCTGACCGATACCGGCGAATACGACTGGACCCGCTATCCGCACATCGCCGACAACTACAAGAAGAACCCGGCGCCGCAGTGGGGCATGGCGCAGATCCGTGCCAAGGCGCTGCGCGACTTCGGCGCCACGCTGGGGCCGGAAGCAGCGCATCACATCGCCGTCGGCGCCGAGACCATGGCCCTGCGCCAGGAGCGCGAATGCAAGAACGCCCTGGCCGTGGCGCAGATGCTGGAAGCCGATGAGCGCGTCGCAGCCGTCTATTACCCGGGGCTGGAGTCGCACCCGCAGCACGCCTTGTCCAAGGCATTGTTCCGCTCCTTCGGTAGCCTGATGTCCTTCGAACTGAAGGACGGCATCGACTGCTTCGACTATCTCAACCGCATGCATCTGGCGGTGGCTGCCAGCAACCTGGGCGACACCCGCACGCTGGTGATCCCGGTGGCGCACACCATCTTCTACGAGATGGGCGCCGAGCGCCGTGCCAGCATGGGCATTGCCGAGTCGCTCATCCGCGTCTCGGTGGGCCTGGAAGATACCGAGGATCTGGTGGCCGACTTCCGTCAGGCACTGGAGGCCTGAGAGCCTAAAAGCCTGCTTAGGTCCCGATTTGGGCCAAAAGTGAAGAAATGAGAACGCCTGTCGCCTCGCAGGAGGGACGGGCGTTTTGCTTGCCGCAGGAATGTGAAGAAACGGAAATGAATCCTGCAAAACCTGCAGCCGCTCGAGGGCCGCAGGCGCGACCGGGTTTGGATCAAGGCACCAGATTGGCCACCGCTTCGCGATCGGCCCATTTGGTCTTGTAGGTCGGCTTGAAGCTCTGGAAGCGCTCGATCAACGTGGCCGGATCGGCTTCATGCATCATCAGCCCGGACTGGTCGGAACTGACGAAACGCTGCGACACCAGATGGTCCACGAAGGCGATCAGGTTGTTGTAGAAGCCTTCCACGTTGTACAGGCAGATCGGCTTGTAGTGGAAGCCCAGTTGCGCCCAGGTCAGTACCTCGAACAGTTCTTCCAGCGTCCCCATGCCACCGGGCATGGCCACGAAACCGTCGGAGAGCTCGGCCATCATGGCCTTGCGTTCGTGCATGTCCTTGACGATGTGCAGGCGGGTCAGGCCGTGGTGGCCCAGTTCCTTGTCCAGCAAGGCCTTGGGGATGACGCCGGTGGCTTCGCCTCCGAGTTTCATGACTTCGCTGGCGATGATGCCCATCAGGCCCACATTGCCGCCGCCATAGACCAGGGCGATGTTGTTCTTCACCATTTCCTGCGCCAGCTTGCGCGCCGCCTCGGCGTAGGCGGGCGATGCACCGGGGGAAGAGCCGCAATATACGCAAATCGATTTCATGTGTCCTCTGCAGTATCCGTCGTGACGTCTTTACTTCGTTACAATGGCCGAGCTGTCTTTTGTAGGCGCCGGCATGTTGCCTTTTGTGGCCTCACAGTTGCCTGCTGGCAGCCACTTTTCGACAGCCGTATTCGTGTTATACCATGATAGTGCAGTGCAGCATAAGCTTATGTGGTGACCCGGGCATGACAGCCCGCAGGATGTGACCGAGGAAAAGGACATCATGTCGAACAAGATCGTCAGTCTGGCCCTGCAGGGTGGTGGCTCGCACGGCGCCTTTACCTGGGGCGTGCTGGACCGCCTGCTGGAAGATGAGCGGCTGGACATGGAAGGCATCAGCGGTGCCTCCGCCGGGGCCATGAATGCGGCGGTGCTGGCCCAGGGCTATGTACAGGATGGTCGCGATGGCGCGCGGGCGGCGCTGGAGCGCTTCTGGACGGCGCTATCCACCGGTGCGCCGCTGGATCATCTCGGCGCCGAGGGCGCTCCGGTGATCTCCAATCCCACGCCCATGCCGGGCATGCAGGCCTTGCTGGCGATGACGCGCTTCTTCTCGCCCACGCAACTCAATCCGCTGGATATCAACCCGCTGCGCGACATCCTGCTGGAGCAGGTGGACTTCGAACGGCTGCGCCGGCAGCGCGAATTGAAGCTCTTTATCGCCGCGACCCAGGTCAGCACCGGCATCCTGAAGATCTTCCGCAATGCCGACCTGTCAGTGGAGGTGCTGCTGGCCTCGGCCTGCCTGCCTTCGCTGCACCGGCCCATCGAGATCGATGGTGAGGCCTACTGGGATGGGGGTCTCACTGCCAATCCCCCGATCTTCCCCTTGCTCCACGCCTGCGCCGCGCGCGATGTGATGGTGGTGCTGCTGCACCCCAGCCGCCGCGCCGGGACGCCCACCAGTAGCCATGACATCGGCCAGCGTCTTTCGGAGATCAGCTTCAGCTCGGCCTTCTTCACCGAACTGAGCGGACTGGCCCTGGCCAAGCGCGAAGCCGAGAATTCCACCCTGGCCTTCGGTGCGCTGGAGCGGCGCCTGCGCCAGCTCAATATCCACATGATCGATGCCAACGAACTGATGGAGCAATTGACCAACCTCTCCAAGCTCAATACCCAGGCCAGCTTCATCGGCAGCCTGTTCCAGCAGGGGCGGGAGCGCGCCTCCGAATGGCTGGAGCAGAACTTCGCCGAGATCGGCCACCGTTCCACCTTCGATCTGGGACGCTTCCTTCCCTGAACCGCCGGATCAAGGGTCTTCACGCACGATCGTTCACTTTTGTCTATACTTTGCTGCTTGATCTTTCGTAGTCCCGCCTCGCAGCACCGATAACAAAGAAAACGACATGCATCCGACCATCGCCAAGCACGCTTCACGCTCCGAATTCCTTACCGTACGCGGCCTGCGTTACCACATCCGCCACTGGGGCGACCCGCAGGCGCCCAAGATCTTCATGTTCCACGGCTGGATGGATATGTCGGCCTCGTTCCAGTTCATGGTCGACGCGCTGCAGCGCGAGTGGCACGTGATCGCGCCTGACTGGCGTGGCTTTGGCCTGAGCGAGCGCAGCCCGGCAGATGCCTACTGGTTCCCTGACTACCTGGCCGATCTGGAGGCCATCATCGACCACCATGCGCCCGGGGAAGCCATCAATCTGCTGGGCCACAGTATGGGCGGCAATGTGGTGACGCTCTATGCCGGCCTGCGCCCGGAGCGCATCGCGCGCCTGATCAACCTGGAAGGCCTGGGCCTGCCCACGGCCAAGCCGGAGCAGGCACCGGGCCGGTTCGTGCAATGGCTGGACGAGATCAAGAACCCGCCACTGCTGCGCGGCTATGCCACGCTGGAAGAAGTGGCCACGCGCCTGCAGAAGAACAATGCGCGCCTGTCCGACGAGCGTGCCGCGTTCCTGGCGCAACACTGGGCGCAGCAGGATGGCAGCGGACTGTGGCAGATCCTGGGTGATCCGGCGCACAAGCAGGTCAGCCCCATCCTGTATCGGGTGGACGAGATGATGGCCTGCTGGCGCCGCATCACCGCGCCGGTGCTATGGATCGAAGCGACCGACAGCGACATCGGCCGCTTCTTCGGCCCGGCCTCGCTCAAGCGCGAGGAAATCGACCGTCGCATCGCCTGCATCCCGCGCACCCAGGTCGAGATGATCGACCAGGCCGGCCACATGCTGCACCACGACCAGCCCGAGCGGCTGGCGCAACTGATCGAGACCTTCCTGGCGCAGCCGGCCTGAGCGGGGCAGGGTGGAAGGGCGTAGAATGGAGCTATTCCAATCACCCCGCATTCCCTGATCGGCGGCAGCCACAAGCGACCGGCCCGAGTCATCGCGCATTCCTATGTCTGAGCTCAAGTTCGACCTGCATTGCCACTCCAACGTCTCCGACGGCCTGTTGCCGCCGGAGGAGGTGGCCGCGCGTGCCAAGGCCAACGGCGTGGGCGTGTGGGCGCTGACGGACCACGACGAAGTCGGTGGCGTGGCGCGTGCCCGGGCGGCGGCGCAGGCGCTGGGCCTGCAACATGTGGGCGGGGTGGAAATCTCGGTCACCTGGGCCGGGCAGACGGTGCACATCGTCGGCCTGCGCATCGACGAGACCAACCGCGCGCTGGTCGAGGGGCTGGCCGCCACCCGCAACGGCCGCGAGCGCCGCGCCCGCGAGATCGCCCAGGCGCTGGACCAGTACGGCATCTGCGGCGCCTATGAAGGCGCGCTCAAGCACGTGGGCAATCCGGACCTGATCTCGCGCACCCACTTCGCCCGCTATCTGGTCGAGTGCGGCCAGTGTGGCGATACCAAGGAAGTCTTCGCCAACTACCTCACCGAAGGCAAGCCGGGCTACGTGCCGCACCGCTGGGCCACGCTGGAAGAGGCGGTGCGCTGGATCCGCGGGGCCGGCGGGGTGGCAGTGATCGCTCACCCGGGCCGCTACAAGTACAGCCAGACCCAGTTCGGCGCGCTGTTCGATGAATTCAAGCAGTTCGGCGGCGCCGCCATCGAGGTCAATACCGGCAGCCATACCCCCGAGCAGTATCAGGAATACGCCCAGGTGGCGCGCAGCTACGGCTTCCTGGCGTCGATGGGCTCGGACTTCCATGGCCCCGGCGAGTCGCGTGTGGACCTGGGCGGCCTGCCAGCCTTGCCGACAGGGGTCAAGCCGGTGTGGCACGACTGGGGACTGTAAGTCGGAGCTGCAAGCCGGCGAAAACTGCGCCCATGGCCGAGCTTGCCCTTGATTTCCGGGGACGGACTCTTATCTAATAACCACTTTCCCGATAGGAGTTTTCCCCATGAAACGCATCTTGTTGTTTATTGCGACCAATATCGCCGTGCTGGTCGTAATGAGCGTCATCTTGTCGCTGTTGGGCGTGGACCGCTTCCTGACCCGGTCCGGCCTGAACCTGCCGATGCTGCTGGTGTTCTCGCTGGTGGTCGGCTTCACGGGCTCCATCATTTCCTTGCTGATGAGCAAGAGCATGGCCAAGTGGTCCACCGGCGCCAGGGTGATCGAGACGCCCATGAACGGCACCGAGGCCTGGCTGCTGCAGACCGTCGGCAAGCTGGCCCAGCGCGCCGGCATCGGCATGCCGGAAGTGGCGGTCTATGACGGCGAGCCCAATGCCTTCGCTACCGGCGCGTTCAAGGACTCGGCCCTGGTGGCGGTGTCCACCGGGCTGCTGCAGGGCATGACGCAGGACGAGGTGGAAGCCGTGCTGGGCCACGAGGTGGCGCACATCGCCAATGGCGACATGGTCACCATGACGCTGATCCAGGGCGTGGTGAATACCTTCGTGGTGTTCCTGTCGCGGGTGGTGGGTTACTTCGTCGATTCGGCCCTGCGCCGCAACAACGACCAATCTGGTCCCGGCATCGGCTATACCGTCACGGTACTGGTCTGCCAGATCGTCTTCGGCATCGGTGCTTCGATGATCGTGGCCTGGTTCTCGCGCCACCGCGAGTTCCGTGCCGACGCCGGTGCGGCCCGACTGCTGGGTACGCCGCAGCCGATGATCAATGCGCTGGCGCGGCTGGGCGGTTTCTCGCCCGAAGGCCTGCCGCAGAACATGGCGGCCCTTGGCATCAGCGACAAGCCCGGCTTCATGGAACTGTTCTCGACGCACCCGCCGCTGGAACAGCGCATCGCCGCCCTGCGCGGCCAGCGTTAAGCCCGGCGGGCAGCGACAACGGCGGTGGCGACACCGCCGTTGTGCTTTTTACGAATTGAAATCGATTTGGTATTGGAAATGGAAACGGAAACCGCATCATGAGCCAGTTTTTCGAGATTCACCCCGACAACCCGCAGCTACGCCTGATCAAGCAGGCGGCGCAGATCATCCACAAGGGCGGCCTGGTCGCCCTGCCGACCGACTCCTGTTATGCACTGGTCTGCCAGCTCGACAACAAGGATGCGGTGGAGCGTGTGCGTCGCATCCGCGGCGTGGACGACAAGCACCACCTGACCCTGCTGTGCCGCGACCTCTCCGAGATCGCCCAGTACGCCAAGGTGGACAATCGCCAGTACCGCCTGCTCAAGGCCGCCACGCCGGGGGCCTATACCTTCATCCTGGAAGCCACCAAGGAAGTGCCGCGCCGCCTGTCGCATCCCTCGCGCAAGACCATCGGCCTGCGCGTGCCGGAAAACCGCATCGCCCACATGCTGCTGGAAGAACTGGGCCAGCCGCTGCTGGGCACCACCCTGATCCTGCCGGACGAAGACCTGCCGCTGACCAGCGCCGACGATATCCGCAGCCATCTGGAAAAGCAGATCGACCTGGTCATCGACAGCGGCGCCTGCAGTCTGGAGCCGACTACCGTCATCGACCTCACCGACGATGAACAGCCGGTGCTGGTGCGCCAGGGCAGGGGAGATGCCGGCATCTTCGGTCTGCAAGCCGCCTGAGCCGGCGATTTCTTGCTTCAACAGCCCGCCGGGCTTGAATTCCCAAGCGCAGTGTTGCCCCTCTGATAAAATCCCCGCCCATGAACGATCTCATCCAGACTGTCGCGGTCTACGCGCTGCCCGTGCTCTTCGCCATCACCCTGCACGAGGCGGCGCATGCCTATGCCGCCAAGTTCTTCGGCGACAATACCGCCTATTCCATGGGGCGCATGAGCCTGAACCCGCTCAAGCACATCGATCCCTTCGGCACCATCCTCATCCCCATCCTGCTGTACTTCGCCACCAGCGGTGCCTTCCTGTTCGGCTATGCCAAGCCGGTGCCGATCAACTTCGGCCACCTGCGCAAGCCCAAGCGCGACATGGCCTGGGTCTCGCTGGCCGGTCCGGCTGCCAATTTCCTCATGGCACTGCTGTGGATGATTGCCATCTACGCCTTGGCGCTGGGGGGCGTGCAAGAAGAATTCTTCACCCTCATGGCCAAGGCCGGCGTGTTGACCAACCTGGTGATGTTCGCTTTCAACCTGTTCCCGATCCCGCCGCTGGATGGCGGTCGTATCCTCACCAGCCTGTTGCCCAACAAGTACGCCTATAAATTCGCCCAGATCGAGCCCTATGGCTTCTTCATCGTCATGGCGCTGGTGCTGCTCAAGGTAATCTATACCTGGTGGATGGCACCGGTGATGTACGGCGCCGGTCTGGTGCTGCAGTTGATTACCTATCCGATCACCTTGCTGTTCCACTGACTGAAGCGGCCAACGTGATGATGCGCATGATTTTCCCTCCTTACCACCTAGCCTACTGCCATGTATCCTGATCGCGTCGTCTCCGGCATGCGCCCCACCGGCGCGCTGCACCTGGGCCACTATCATGGCGCCCTGAAGAACTGGGTCAAGCTGCAATCCGAATTGCCCTGCCTGTTCTTCGTGGCCGACTGGCATGCACTGACCACCCATTACGACGATCCTTCGGTGATCGAGACCAGCACCTGGGAAATGGTCATCGACTGGCTGGCGGCCGGTGTCGATCCGGCCCAGGCGACGCTGTTCATCCAGTCGCGCGTGCCGGAACATGCGGAGCTGCACCTGCTGCTGTCCATGGCCACCCCGCTGGGCTGGCTGGAGCGCGTGCCCACCTACAAGGACCAGCAGGAGAAGCTGGCCGACCGCGACCTGGCGACCTATGGCTTCCTCGGCTATCCGCTGCTGCAGGCGGCCGACGTGCTGATCTACCGCGCCAGCCAGGTGCCGGTGGGCGAGGACCAGGTGCCGCACATCGAGATCATGCGCGAGATCGCGCGCCGCTTTAACCACCTGTACGGCAAGGAAAAGGGATTCGAGGAAAAGGCCCTGGCCGCGACCCGCAAACTGGGCAGCAAGCGCGCCAGGCTGTACCTGGAGCTGCGTACGCAATTCCAGGAAAAGGGCGACGACGAGGCGCTGGAGCAGGCCAAGGCCATGCTGGACGATGCCCAGAACCTGTCGATGATCGATCGTGAACGTCTGTTCGGCTATCTCGAAGGCAGCCGCAAACTGATCCTGACCGAGCCACAGGCCATGCTGACCGAGGCCTCGCGCCTGCCGGGCCTGGATGGCGCCAAGATGTCCAAGAGCTATGGCAATGCCATCGCCCTGCGCGAAGACAAGGAGTCGGTCACCAAGAAGATCAAGACCATGCCGACCGACCCGCAGCGGGTGCGCCGCAGCGACCCGGGCGATCCGGAGAAATGCCCGGTATGGCAATTCCACCAGGTCTATTCCCCGGCGGACGTGAAGGATTGGGCGGCCAAGGGTTGCCGGTCGGCCGGCATTGGTTGCCTGGAATGCAAGCAACCGGTGATCGATGCCATCCTGCAGGAGCAGCAACCGATGCTGGAGCGCGCGCAGCCTTATCTGGACGACCCCTCGCTGGTGCGCGCCATCGTTGCCGATGGCTGCGAAAAGGCCCGCAAGCTGGCCCAGGACACCATGCGTGACGTACGCGAGGCGATGGGGCTGGGCTATTGAGCTCCGGCAAGTCTGACCGGTGAGGGCGAAAACCTGCGTTCTTCCCGTATTTTTACGCCGGCCTTCATCTGAAGCACCGGCAAAATTGACCTGTTGAGGCGTCTATCCGCTACAATCAGGCCTTTATTTTGACCATTACCTAAAGCACGCACACCATGATCAAGGGTAGCATTGTTGCAATCGTCACTCCCATGCATCCGGACGGCAGCCTCGATTACGATGGCCTGCGCAAGCTGATCGACTGGCATATCGCCGAGGGAACTGACAGCATCGTCATTGTCGGTACCACCGGCGAATCGCCCACCGTCGCGATGGAAGAGCACTGCGAACTGATCAAGGTCGCGGTCGAGCACACGGCCAAGCGCATCCCCATCATCGCCGGCACCGGTGGCAATTCCACCGCCGAAGCTATCGAACTGACCGCCTTCGCCAAGAAGGTCGGTGCCGATGCCTCGCTGCAGGTGGTGCCGTACTACAACCGTCCGACCCAGGAAGGCATGTACCTGCACTTCAAGACCATCGCCGAAGCGGTGGATCTGCCGGTGATCCTGTACAACGTGCCCGGCCGTACGGTCGCCGACATGAGCAACGAGACCATCCTGCGCCTGGCGCAGGTCAAGGGCATCGTCGGCGTGAAGGATGCCACCGGCAACATCGCCCGCGGCACCGACCTGATCCGCCTGGCGCCCAAGAGCTTCGCCGTCTACTCGGGCGACGACGCCACCGCCATCGCGCTGATGCTGTACGGCGGCGCCGGCAACATCTCGGTTACCGCCAACGTCGCTCCGCGCGACATGCACGAACTGTGCGTGGCCGCCATGAGCGGCAACATCGCCCGTGCCGTGGAACTGAACAACAAGCTGCTGCCCCTGCACAACAAGCTCTTCGTCGAACCCAACCCGGTGCCGCTGAAGTGGGCCATGCAGGAAATGGGCCTCATTCCTTCCGGCATGCGTCTGCCGCTGGCGCCGCTGGGAGCGGCGTACCACGACACCGTGCGCGCGGCCCTGCGCGAGTCCGGTGTATTAAAATAATCGGCTTGGCCGCTTTGGCGCAGGTCTCCTGAAATCCGATTCCGCTTTCAATAGTAACGATATGACTAATAGCAAGAACGTTCGTCCGGTATCCCGCTCCGCGTACACAATTACCCAACGCAGTATCGTCATCGCACTGGCGCTGGCCGGACTGGCAGGATGTTCCTCCATCGGCAACATGCTCGAAGGGGACCGTATCGATTACAAGAGCGCGGAAAAGGCCCGTGGCCCGCGTCTGGAAGTGCCGCCTGACCTGACCCAGCTGCAGCGCGACAACCGTTATGCCATCCCCGAGGCCAACAAGGGCGTGGCGACCGCATCCGGCTACCAGCTGGAGCAGCAGAACAAGCCGACCACCGAAGTCACCTCCGTGGCACCGACTGCCAAGGGCGACGAAATCCGCATCGAACGCGACGGTTCGCAGCGCTGGCTGGTGGTCAAGCAGAGCCCGGAACAACTGTGGTCGCAGATCAAGGACTTCTGGCAGGACAACGGTTTCCTGATCAACGTCGAATCGCCCGATACCGGCGTCATGGAAACCGATTGGGCCGAGAACCGCGCCAAGATTCCCCAGGACTTCATCCGCAACACGCTGGGCAAGGTGTTCGATTCGCTGTATTCCACCGGCGAGCGTGACAAGTTCCGCACCCGCCTGGAACGCGGCCCGAACGGCACCACCGAGATCTTCATCAGCCATCGCGGCGCCGAGGAAGTGCTGACCGGTTCGGCCAAGGAAACCTCGGTGTGGACCGCACGTCCCTCCGATCCGGGCCTGGAAGCCGAATTCCTGTCGCGCCTGATGGTGCGTCTGGGTGCTGAAGAGACCAAGGCCAAGGCCGCTGTGGCCAATGCTCCGTCGCTGCAGGCACGTTCGCGTCTGCAGAAGGGTGTGGCTGGTAGCAGCGTGCAAGTCGATGAAGGCTTCGACCGCGCATGGCGCCGTGTCGGCCTGGCACTGGATCGCGTCGGCTTCACCGTGGAAGACCGCGACCGTAGCCAGGGCATCTACTATGTCCGTTACGTCGACCAGAACCAGGATGCCAAGGACAAGAAGGATGACGGTTTCTTCTCGCGCATCTTCAGCTCCAAGGACAAGGACAAGAAGGCCGCCAAGTACCGCATCGTGGTCAAGGGCGCCGGTTCCGACAGCAGCAACATCACCGTCCAGAACGGCGAGGGTGGTCCGGATACCTCGGGTATTTCCGACAAGATCCTCGGCCTGCTGAACGATCAGCTGAAATAAGCAGGACCCGGGGCTCAGATGAAGTTCGCGAGCCTCGGTAGCGGCAGCGAAGGCAATGCGCTGCTGATCTCGGCCGCAGCCGGCGACCAGCGTCCCTCCTCGGGGACCACGGTCATGCTGGACTGCGGCTTTACTTTGTGCGAAGCCGAAAAGCGTATCCTGCGCCTGGGGCTGGACCCCTCCGAGGTCGCCGCCATCGTCGTCACGCACGAGCACTCGGATCACGTCAGCGGCGTCTTCAAGTTCGCGCGACGCTATCGCATTCCGGTCTGGCTCAGTTATGGCACCTGGCAGGCGGTGGCCGAGCAGGCTGCCGATGTCGACGTGCGTTTCTGCGCCGATGGCCAGAAGATCGCCATCGGCGATCTTGAATTGTCCCCCTATACCGTTCCTCATGACGCCCGGGAGCCCATCCAGTATGTGGCCGGCGACGGCGACCGGCGCCTGGGCGTATTGACCGATGCCGGTCAGCCGACTGCGCACCTGGTGCAGGCGCTGGGCGCTTGCGATTCGCTGCTGCTGGAATGCAATCACGACCGCGAGATGCTGGATCGCTCGCCCTATCCCGCCTTCCTCAAGCGCCGCATCGGCGGCGACTACGGCCACCTGGCCAATGACGCCAGTGCCGACATCCTGCGCCTGCTCGACAAGAGCCGGCTCAAGCGCGTCATCGGCGCGCATCTCAGCCAGCAGAACAACACGCCGGAACTGGCGCGTGCGGCGATCGAAAGCGTCCTCGGGCCGACCTTCGGTGGCATCGGCATCGCCTGCCAGGCAGAAGGCTTCGACTGGCTGGACGTCTGATCAAACGCGAGCTGGTCAGCGTTCTGTCAGATCTTCTTGCGACGCGGCAGAAACAATTTGTTTCTCTTTCCTGGCGGCCTGCTGCTCATTTGCTGCCCATTTATTCCTTGTCGGCCGCATTGCCGCGCATGTCCATCGGGCGACAGCAAGAGATTGCCAAGGTCCGCTGAGCACGCTGTCAGTGCTTTGTCAGTCCGATGGGCAATCAGCGTGCTGCAGTGGCTTGTAGCGCGTTCTGATGCGTTCTGGAGGGATTGGCGAGGGAGGGCACATGTCCCTGCCTGAGCTGGTCGGGACGCGTCGAAGCACGCGGGGAAAATCTGGACGAAAAAAAACCGGTCTCGCGACCGGTTTTTCTGACAATAATCCGAAGATTACTTGGCAGGAGCGGCTTCAGCCGGCTTTGCATCAGCGGCCGGGGCAGCGTCAGCAGGCTTGGCAGCGTCAGCAGCCGGAGCAGCGGCGTCAGCAGCCGGGGCAGCAGCAGGAGCGGCATCAGCCGGCTTTGCGTCAGCAGCAGGAGCTGCAGCGGCAGGAGCTTCAGCAGCGGGAGCAGCAGCAGGTGCAGGAGCTTCTTCCTTCTTGCCGCAAGCAGCCAGGGCAACGGCCAACAACGAAGCGATCAACAGAGTCTTTTTCATGAATATTCCTTCAATATTTAAAAATTGTGCGATGAATAATTACCGGTAATTATCGCTCTACTGGGAGGCTTTCGCCGCAGGCTAAGACCTTGCGGTCGGGCTTCGGTTCTTGCTTCTTTTTACTGCCGAAACATCTCCGGACAACGAAAACTTTCCAGCCCATCATTATAGCTATTTTTTTCCGAAATCACACCGGCGCCTATCTTTTTCGTAAGAATTTGTAAGTTCTTACATCTAAAACCATGCGCCCGGAAGGCCTTTGCTGGAGCCGGTTCCAGACATTTTCTAAAGTGATTTCGAGGTCGCTTCCACTTAAAGTTGAAGCATTCTCAAACAAATTCGATCCAACCACTTTCATACCACTGGTGGAGCGCTTCCAGCAGGTCTTCCGAGGCCAGCGCGAAATCGGTTTTTTCGAGTGCGCGGGCGTCCGCGAGACGGGCAAGAATGGTCTTGTCCTGACGTCCGACCTGGAAGGATTCGCCGTTGATGAACACGTGCGAGCCGCGATACAGCATGCGGGTCTTGCGATGCAATACCAGACCACGTTTCTTGGCCCCCTGGAAAAAGCGAGCAAATGAAATTTCCTCGCCGCGTGGCTCGAAGAAAACGCTGGGTTTCGGCTCCGACAGATGCTCACCCAGGAAGATGGTGATGTCGTCGTCGGTGAAGCGGATCTTGTTGAGTTCGTCGCGGATGCGCGTGATCATGTCCGCCTGCAATTCGGCCGGGCGGGCGCTGGTCTTGAGATCCGGATCGGCATAGCGGCCAGGCAGGTCGATGGTATCCATCATGAATTCCAGGAAGGATTCGCCCAGTTCCTGGTAGGCCGGTGCGCGGAAGCCCACCGAATAGGTCATGCATTCACCCACGGCCACGCCGTCATGGGCGTAATGCGGCGGCAGATAGAGCATGTCGCCGGGTTCCAGGATGAATTCTTCTTCCGGCTGGAAGTGGCTCAGAATCTTCAGTGGCACGCCTTCTTCCAGCGTCAGGTCGTCCTGGGCGCTGATGCGCCAGCGGCGCTGGCCATGGGCCTGCAGCAGGAACACGTCATAGGAATCGAAGTGCGGACCGACACCGCCGCCGTCGGTGGCGTAGCTGATCATCAGGTCATCCAGGCGCGCATCGGGTACGAAGCGGAACTGGCGCAGCAAGGCATCGGCCGCCGGGTGATGCAGGTTCACGCCCTGTACCAGCAGGGTCCAGGCCTTTTGCTTCAAGGGCGGGAGCTTGTTGAACGGGCCGTGCTGCATGTCCCAGCCATCTTCGCGATGGGTGATCAGGCGCGACTCGACGTCCTCGTGCCGGGCCAGGTCGAACAGTTCCTTGCGCGGCAGGGGCGCGGAAAAACCGGGAATGGCATTGCGGATCAACAGTGGCTTCTTGTGCCAGTAGTCACGCAGGAATTGGGCGGGCGTGATGCCGCCGAGCAGATCGAGTTTTTTCATGCCCGCCATTATAGGCGTCGGGGCGCGGCCGTACGGCATCGGCGGTGGTGAAGTTTGATGCAGGTATAATTCCCGGGTCGAGAAACCGTTTGAAAGAGTCCTTGCCTCGCGGGAATGGCAAGGGGATGGTTCTTAGGCCCCAACCCGGGTGGCAGGTGTCCCGCGCGACCAGACCGCAATACCTGCCGCTCCCGCACCACTATCGATACAAAGGACCCTTACGATGAAGATCGCAAAGAATACCGTCGTTTCCGTCAACTACAAGCTGTCGGATGCCCAGAACAACCTGATCGAGCAGAGCAGCGAGCCGATGGTCTACCTGCACGGCGGTTACCAGAACACCCTGCCCAAGATCGAAGAAGCACTGGACGGCAAGGAAACCGGCTACAGCACCACCATCCAGGTCGAACCGGAAGATGCCTTCGGCGAATACGACTCCGAGCTGGTCAAGATCGAACCCGTCGAGCGTCTGCCGCAGCCGCTGGAAGTGGGCATGCAGTTCGAAGGTTCGCCCGACGACGACAGCGAAGAATCGGTCATCTTCACCGTCACCGAAGTGGCCGACGGCAAGGCCGTGCTGGATGGCAACCACCCGCTGGCCGGCATCGCCCTGCGCTTCGAGCTGAACGTGACCGAAGTGCGCGCCGCCTCCGAGGAAGAAGTCGCCCACGGTCACGTGCATGGCGCCCATGGTCATCATCACCACCATGATGAAGATGACGGCGAGGCCGGCGATCATTTCCGTAGCCAGCCGCTGAACTGATTCCGCCCTGGCGGCTTGCCTGGTCATTCAGGCAGCCACTCCAGGTCGAAGCTGAAGATCGTGCAAAAACGCCCGCAGAATTATTCTGCGGGCGTTTGTTTTTTCTGAATCAAAAGGAAGGGGAGGCCCTTCTAGCGCCGTTCTCCATCGGCATCGGCGACGGCGAACAACTGGGGCAGGTGATCGTCCACCACAACCTTGAGCCAGCGCTCCCCCACGCCCACATTGCCGAGGTTGCCCGTCCACAGGATGTGCGCCGGGGCCTTGGCCTTGGGCGCCTGCGCATGCACCACCAGCACGCGACCGGGGAACTTGCCGGCCAGTTCGGAGAACAGGCGCCGCGTCTCCGCAAAGCCGTCGCGCTGGGCGCGGAAGAAGGAGCGTCGCGGTGGCGGGCCAAAGGGATTGCCGTCGCTGAAGAAGACGATGGCCGCGCTCTTCTTCAATGCCGCAAAGGCGAACAGGTGCTGCAGCCAGTTGCGGTTGGCGATCAGCCTGTCCTCGAACTCGTTGTTGCGGCCGCCATCAAGCAGGAAATGATTGTTGCCGGCCGGCAGATTGACGGTGGCGAAGAGCACGTTGCCGACTTCCCAGCGGGTGTTTTCGGCATAGCTGCGGAACTTGGGCGTGAGCGACTGGCGCAACATCGGCAGGCGGGTGGCCCCCAGCGAGAATTCGCCGGCATAGAAGATGTCGCGCATGCGCGCCAGTCGTTCGATGGCATCCGAGCGGTTTTCGCGGTCGCGGCAGGTGATCCAGTCGCTGCCGGCCAGCGACAGGAAGATACCGTTCTGCGCCTGCGACAGCATCTCGTGACGCTGGCTGTAGAGATTGTCGTCGCAGCTTTCCGAGGGCGACTTGATGCCGTTGACCACCACGAAGGCCAGGTTGTCGGCATCGGTCTCGGCAATCTCGCGCCGCAGTTTTTCCTCGCCGGCACTGCCAGCCAGGGCGTGATTGATGACGCCGAACGAGAAATCCTGCGGCGCCGCCCAGCCGCGACCGGCCACCAGGGCGGTGGCCACGGTCAGCAGGGTGTACAGCAGGATGCGTGGGACCGGGCGGCTCGTCATGCAGTCTCTCTGCGGTGGTAGGGGGCTGACCGGAGGCAGCCTCTTATTGAGCCCGGCTCAGGGCCTTGAGCTGATACAACGCCTCCAGCGCCTGGCGCGGCGTGAGGGCGTCGGGGTCGATGCCGTCGAGCGACTGCAGCAGGGCCTGGGCCAGCGGATCGGGTTCGACCACCGCAAGGGCGTTGCGTTCAGCCAGGGCATCCTGTTGCTTCACGTCCGACTCCGATTCCATGAAGGCGGGCGCACTGAAGAGGTCAAACTGCGGCGTCGGTTGCATGGACTGGCTTTCCAGCGCCGACAGGTGCTTGCGGGCCGCGCGGATCACCGGCGCCGGCACGCCGGCCAGCTGCGCCACCTGCAGGCCGTAGCTCTGCGAGGCCGGGCCGCTTTGTACCGCGTGCAGGAAGACGATGCTGTCCTTGTGCTCCACCGCCGAGAGGTGGACGTTGGCCGCCGTGGGATGGATGTCCGGCAACTGCGTCAGTTCGAAATAGTGGGTGGCGAAGAGCGTAAAGCTGCGCGTCACGTCGATGAGGTGCTTGGCGATGGCCCACGCCAGCGCCAGGCCGTCGAAGGTGGAGGTGCCGCGCCCGACCTCGTCCATCAGCACCAGCGAATGCTCGGTGGCGTTGTTGAGGATGGAGGCCGATTCGGTCATCTCCACCATGAAGGTCGAGCGCCCGCCGGCCAGGTCGTCGGCTGCACCGATACGGGTGAAGATGCGGTCGATGGGGCCGATCACGGCACCGCTGGCCGGCACGAAGCTGCCCACGTAGGCCAGCAGCGTGATCAGCGCCACCTGGCGCATGAAGGTCGATTTACCGCCCATGTTGGGGCCGGTGATCAGCAGCAGCTTGCGTTCGGCCGCCAGCTGGCAGTCGTTGGCGATGAAGCGCTCGATCTGGTTTTCCACCACCGGGTGGCGGCCCTGCTCGATCTGGATGCAGGGTTCGTCCACCAGCTGCGGCGCGCACCAGTTGTTGCGCACGGCATGGTCGGCCAGGGCGACCAGGGTGTCGAGCTGGGCCAGCGCGTGGGCGATGGACTGCAGGCGCAGGATGTGCTCGCCCATGTCGTTGAGAAGCTGTTCATAGAGGAACTTCTCGCGCGACAGCGAGCGTTCCTGCGCCGACAGCGCCTTGTCCTCGAAGGCCTTGAGCTCGGGGATGATGTAGCGCTCGGCGTTCTTCAGCGTCTGGCGGCGGCGGTAGTCTTCCGGCACCTTGTCGGTCTGGCCGTGGGTGACTTCGATGTAGAAGCCATGCACCTTGTTGTATTCCACCCGCAGGTTGGCGATGCCGGTGCGCTCGCGCTCGCGGGCCTCCAGTTCCAGCAGGTACTGGCCGGCGTTTTCGGACAGGCCGCGCAGTTCATCGAGCTCGGCATCGAAGCCGCGTGCGATCACGCCGCCATCGCGCACCATGGCAGCCGGTTCCAGCATGATGGCGCGTTCCAGCAGGTCCAGGCATTCCACCGGCGTGGCCAGGTCTTCATGCAACTGGCCCAGGAGTGGCGCATCGGCGTCACGTCCGCACATTTCCACATAGGCGCGCAGCGAGCCCAGTTGCTGCAGGCCGGCGCGCAGGCCGGCCAGGTCACGCGGACGGGCCGACAGCAGGGCGATGCGGGTGGTGATGCGTTCGATGTCCGGCACGGCCGCCAAGGTGGCCGACAGGCCCGAGCAGGCGTCGGTGCGCATCAGCGCATTGATGGCCGCATGGCGCGCCCGCGCCACCCGCTGGTCGCGCAGCGCGTGATGCAGCCAGTGGCGCAGCAGGCGCGAGCCCATGGCGGTGCGGCAGTGATCCAGCGTGGAGAACAGGGTGGGCGCCAGCGCATTGGCATCCTGCGCGCGGATGGTTTCGGTCAGCTCGAGGTTGCGACGGGTGGCGGCGTCCAGGCCGATGAATTCGTTCTCGGATTCGACCGTCAGCGTGCGTACGTGCTGCAGGCCGCGCCCCTGGGTGGATTGCGCATAGCGCAGCAGCGCGCCGGCCGCGCAGATCGCCGGTCCCAGGCCATCGGCGCCAAAGCCGTGCAGGGTGGCCACGTTCAACTGTTCCAGCAGGGCCTTTTCTCCGCTGGGCTGGTCGAAATGCCAATCCGGCACCGTCACGGCACGGTTGGGCAGCAGCGGCTCGCACAGTTCCAGCTGGCCATCGGCCACCAGCACCTCGGCCGCCGAGATGCGTTCCAGTTCCTGCTTCACGCGGCCGTCCAGCAGGGTGGTCTCGACCGTGAATTCCATCATCTTCAGCGCGCCACTGGCCATGGACAGCCAGGCCAGGCCCACCTGCATCTGCTTGCGCGACTTGGAGGGCAGCAATTGCATGGCCAGCAGGCAGCGTTCAGCCTTTTCGGGCAGCAGGTCAGAGTCGGTCAGGGTGCCGGGCGTGACCACCCGTACCACCTTGCGCTCCACCGGCCCCTTGCTGGTGGCGGGGTCGCCGATCTGCTCGCAGATCGCCACCGACTCGCCCAGCTTGATCAGCCGCGCCAGGTATTGCTCCACCGAGTGGAAGGGCACGCCGGCCATCTTGATCGGATTGCCGTTGGAGGAGCCGCGCTGGGTCAGGGTCACGCCCATCAGGCGCGAGGCTTTCTCGGCGTCGTCGAAGAACAGTTCGTAGAAATCGCCCATGCGGTAGAACACCAGCGTGTTGGGGTGATCTGCCTTGATGCGCAGGTACTGCTGCATCATCGGCGTGTGGGCGGCGAGGTCTTTGGTCATTGGTCACTCATGGCGATGCGTGGATCGCGTCTTGCAAGTTCGGGAAGGCGCTTGCCGTGCGGGCAGGTCCGGATCGGGCGGGATCGACGGGCCGGGGCTGGCGGCAGGGAGTCCATCAGGCGGCCTGGCAGGCAGGTCGCCAGAAATCAAAAATGCGGACCGTGGTCCGCATGCTTGAGCCGGGATTGTACGCGCTTGGCCGGGTGCAGCCAAGCATGCGGGCGGGCAGTGACCGGATTGGCCGGTGGGTTCAGTCGAAGGAAATGACGATCTTGCCCGCATGTTCGCCCCGTTGCATGCGGGCAAAGCCTTCCGCCGCCCGCGCCAGCGGGAAGCTGGAGTCGATCAGGGGCTCGATGCGGTGCATGGCCATCATCCGGATCATGGCCTCCAGTGCGGCACGCGAGCCCACCACCACGCCCTGCATGCGGATCATGGGGCCGATCAGCTGGCGGATGTTGAGCGGGGTCTCCATGCCGCCGACGAAGCCGATGACACCCACAAAGCCATTGAAGCGCACCGCCGTGAGCGATTCGCCCAGGCTGCTGCCGGTGGTCTCGACCACGATATCCACGCCGCGCCCCTCGGTGGCGGCGCGCACGGCCTGGCCCCAGGCCGGGGTCTGGCGGTAGTTGATGACGGTGTCCACGCCCATGTCGCGCATCAATTGCGCCTTCTCGTCCGTCGAGGTCAGGCCGATCACCCGCGCGCCGGCGGCGCGGGCGAACTGGGCCGCGAACAGGGCCACCCCGCCGGTGCCTTGCACCAGCACCGTCTGACCGGCCTGCAGGCCGCCTTGCTGCAAACAGGACCAGGCGGTCAGGGCGGCGATGGGCAGGGTGCTGGCCTGGGCGTCGGAGAGGTAATCCGGCGCGGCCACGGCGTCTTCGGCCGGCACCACCACGTAGTCCTGCAGCACGCCGGTCAGCGGCCCGCCCAGGCTGCCGCCGCTGCGTTGCTCGGGCGTGAGCGCGCCATCGCGCCAGCCCTGGAGATAGACCGGGATGACGCGATCACCGGGCTTGAAACGGGTGACATCCTCGCCCACGGCTTCGACCACCCCACAGGCATCCGAACAGGGGGTGTAGGGCAATGGCAGTGAAGGCATATAGCCACCGCAGAGGATGGCGAGGTCGCGATAGTTCAGGCTGGCGGCCTTGACCTTGACCAGGATCTCGCCGCGTCGCGGGGGCGGGGTGGGCAGATCGACCAGGCTCAGACGGTCGATGGCGAAGGCGTCGGCTTGCAGGGCTCTCATGCGCACGGTCTCCTCGGGATGTGAAGCAATGGGATGGCGCAGTCTAGCAAAATCGCTGCCGGCGTGTCGGCGCGCAAAAAAACAGGCGGCCACCGAAGTGGCCGCCTGCCCAGTCCGCAGGGGGTGGACGGACTGTAGGGGGGAGGGGAGCGCGTGTCTCGTCAGTGTGCCGAGGAGGTGTCGGCCACGCGGCTAGGTTTGGGCGCCAGCCACACCGCCAGGGCGGCCAGCGAGAAGGACACCGCCGCCATCATGAAGATGTGATTGGTGGCCAGCATCACCGCCTGGTTCTGCACCGTCTGCGCCAGCGAGGCAGTGGCCTGATCGGGGCTCATGCCCGCAGCCACCATGCTGTTGACGGCTTCGCCACCGCGATCGACCAGGCCGGACAGTTCGGCATGGAAGAAGGTCGCATCGTTCTCCCAGCTGGTGTTGACGATGGAGGTGGCGATGGCGCCGGCCATGGTGCGGCAGAAACTCATCAGACCGGCGGCCGAGGCGGTTTCTTCCTCGTTCACGCTGGACAGCGCCAGCCCGGTCAGCGGCACGAAGAACAGCGGCAGCCCGATGCCCTGCAGGAACAGCGGCCAGCCGATCTGGAAGAAGGACATGTCGGTCGTGTTGAAGGCGCGCAGGAAGGTGATGAAACCCAGCCAGGTCACGCCGATGCAGACCAGCTTGCGGGCATCGATGGTGGTGGACATCTTGGCCACCATGGGCGCCGTCATCACCGCCAGGATGCCGGTCAGGGCCGAGATGCAGCCCGACCAGGTGGCGGTGTAGCCCATGTAACCCTGCAGCCAGAGCGGGGTCAGCACCACCGAGCCGAAGAAGGCGCCGAAGGCCAGGCAGATGGTGGTCACGCTGGCCGTGAAGCCGCGATGACGGAATACCCGCAGGTCAACGATGGGGTTGCGTTCGGTCAGTTCCCAGATCAGGAATGCGATGAAAAACACCACCGCCGTCACCGCCAGCAGCACGATCTCGGTGGAGGCGAACCAGTCCTTTTCCTTGCCCTCGTCCAGCATCAGTTGCAGCGCGGCGACCCACACCACCATCAGGATCAGCCCCACGCGATCGATCGGCAGCTTGAACGTCCTGGTCTCGAAGCGCTTGAGCATGCGCCATCCGATGTAGCCGCAGATCAGGGCCACCGGCACGTTGATCCAGAAGATATAGGGCCAGCTGTACTGGTCGCACAGCACGCCGCCCAGGATCGGGCCGGCAATCGGCGCCACCAGCGTGGTCATGGCCCACAGGCCCACCGCAGCGGGCGCCTTTTCCTTGGGGAAAATGCGCAGCAGCAGGGTCTGCGAGAGTGGCATCAGGGGACCACCGGCCAGGCCCTGCATCACGCGGAAGGCGATCAGCATGCCCAGCGAATTGGCCAGGCCGCACAGGGCCGAGAACAGCCCGAACATGACCATCGACAGGATGAACACGCGCACCGTGCCGAAGCGGTTGGCCAACCAACCGGTCAGCGGCACCGTGATGGCTTCGGCCACCGCGTAGGAGGTGATGACGTAGGTACCCTGGCTGGTGGAGGCGCCAAGCGCCCCGGCGATGGTCGATACCGAGACGTTGGCGATGGTGGTATCGAGCACGGCGATGAAGTTGGCCGCCGCCAGCAGGATGCCGGCGCCGACCAGCTGGGCGCCGCTCAGTGGCGCTTCGAACAGCGCCGGCTGGGCGGTGGGAGGAGGTGTGGGCGGAGATGCGGGCGGCGAGCCGGCATCTGCGCTGAGTGTGGATGACATGGGAAACCTCTTCTGCTCGTGAGGCCCGCCTTACAGCGCGGCAGCCTTGGTCTCGGTGTTCTGCGCGGTCTTGGGCTGGGCGTCGCCGACCTGGATCTGGCCGCGGGTATCGATCTCCACCACCATCGACAGGCCCACCGACAGCGGGCGCTGCGCCAGTTCCTTGGGATCCAGCGAGATGCGCACCGGCAGGCGCTGGACCACCTTGATCCAGTTACCGGTGGCGTTCTGCGCCGGGATCACGGCAAAGGCCGAGCCGGTACCACCGGAGAGGCCCGTGACCACGCCGTGGTATTCCACCGAGCCGCCGTAGAGGTCAGCCTTCATGGTCACCGGCTGGCCGATGCGCACCTTGGTCAACTGGCCTTCCTTGAAGTTGGCGTCCACGTGCATCTGCTGCAGCGGCACCACCGACAGCAGGGTGGCGCCACTCTGCACGCGCTGGCCGACCTGCACCTGGCGGCGGGCGATCACGCCGTCGACGGGGGCGCGCAGGACGGTTCGTTCCAGATCCAGGCGGGCCTGGTCGAGCTTGGCGCGGGCCAGTACCACTTCGGGGTTGTCTTCCACGGTGGTGTTGGCGGTCAGCACCGTGCTGGCCTTCTGCGCACCCTGGGTGGCCTTGATGTTGGCGCGTGATTGCACTTCAGCCGCTTCGGCTGCCTTCAGGTTGGCCTGGGCGGTCAGCAGGGCGGTGCGGGCGTTGCTCAATTCCTCGCCCGAGACCGAGCCCGACTTGGCCAGCGCTTCGCGGCGCTGCAGGTCGATCTCGGCACGCTTGAGGTCGGCCTGGGCCGACAGCAACTGCGCACCGGCGCGCTTCTGCTCGGCTTCGCGGGCCAGCACCTGGGCTGCCAGGCCGGCGTCATTGGCGAAGAAGCCCTTGACCTTGCGCTCGGTACGGTCCAGGTCGGCAGCCGCCTGGTCCACTGCCAGCCGGGCGTCGGCGTCGTCGATGCGCACCAGCACCTGGCCCTTCTTGACGGCCTGGGTATCGACCACATCCACGGCCGACACGATGCCGTTGACGGCCGGGGTGACGGTGGCGATCTCGGTGGCGGTGTAGGCATTGTCGGTCTCGACATAGCGCGAGCCGATCAGGTACCAGTAGGCGCCATAGCCGACGGCTGCGATGGCGACTACGCCGCCGAAGATGGAAAAGAGCTTCTTGCGCTTTTGCGCGGCCGCAGCTTGGGCGGCGGCTTCATTGCGTTGCTTGGCGTCGTCGGCCAGGGTCTGGGTCGCTTGGGAATCGCTGTGGGACATGATGATCAACCTTTCGCTTGCGTATTTTGCATATCGTTGTGGGGCGCGTCGGCGCTGTTCTGGCTGCTGCTGTCGGAGGTGGCGCGGTAGCCACCGCCCAGGGCGCGCACCAGCGCGACATCCAGGGTGAACATGCGTGAACGCAGGTCAGAGAGCTGGCGCAGGTTGCTGATGAGCGTGTCCTGCGCATTGAGTACGTCGAGGTAGTTGGCCAGGCCGCCGTTGTAGCGGTTGCTGACGATGCGATAGGCCTCCTCGGCTGCATCGGCGGCGGTTTGCACGTCGGCCAGGCGTCCGGCCAGGGCTTTTTCGCTCACACCGACATCGGCCACGTCCTGCAGGGCCTGGGTGACGGCCTGGTCGTAGTTGGCCACGGCTTCGTCATAGCTGGCGCTGGCCGAGCGGAACTGCCCGCGCAGGCGGCCGCCGTTGAAGATCGGCAGCGAGATCGCCGGGCCGAAGCTGCCGATGTCCGAACCGCTGCGGGTGAGCATGTCGATGCCCAGCGACTGGAAACCGAAGTAGGCCGTCAGGTTGACGTTGGGATAGAAGGCTGCGCGCGCCACCTTGATCTGCTTGCCGGCGGCCTCTGCACGCAGGCGTGCGGCCACGATGTCGGGCCGGCGGCCCAGCAGTTCCACCGGCAATTGCTCCGGCAGGGCGAAGGGTTTGGACAGGTCGATCTGCGGGCGTACCAGTTGCAGGCCACGATCCGGTCCGGCGCCCAGCAGTGCGGCCAGCTTGTTGCGCTGCAGGCCGATGGATTCGTCGGTGGCCTTCAGGTCAGCCTGGGCAATGGCGCGACGCGCTTCCATCTGCTTGACCGAACCACGCGTTTCCAGGCCGTTGCCGAAACGCTGGTTGAACAGGTCCAGGCTTTCCACCCGCACCTTCAGGGCGGCTTCGTTGGTATCGCGCTGGGCGTAGAGCTGGGCCAGGTCGGCATAGGCCGAGGCAATCGAGGTGGCCAGCGTGATGCGGGCCTGGGCGGCATCGGCGCGGCTGGCTTCCAGTTCCGAGGTGGCCGACGCCAGTGCGGCGCGGTTCTTGCCCCAGAAGTCGATCTCGTAGCTGAAGTCCAGGGTGGCGCGGGTTTCGTTGTTGTAATTCTTGGGGACGAAATCGGGCGGCACGCCATTGTTATAGGACTGCTTCATCCGGTCCAGCGAGGCATTGGCGCTGATCTGCGGATACAGTGCCGCACCCTGCTGCTGGGCCGCGCCTTCGGCCTTCATCAGCCGCGCCTTGGCCACGGCCATGGAGGGCGCGCCTTGCAGGCCTTCGGCGATGAGCGCATCCAGTTGCGCATCGCCATAGACCTTCCACCACTGGTCGCTGGGCCAGGCGGCCTGGACCGCGGTGGCCGCCAGCGTCTGGCTTGCTTGGTACTGCGCGATGGATTTGGGTTCGGCGCGTGGGCCGAGATCGGTGAAGGAGGCGCAGCCTGCCATGAGCGCTGCCGTCAGCACGGCGGCCGAGGCCGTCACGGCCCGTCGCCAGGGCTGAGGACGTCGCGGCGACGGCGAACGCTGACCGTCGAGAGATGAATTGTTATTCATGTTCGTGGAGTGTGGAGTGAACAACTGAAACAGAAATGCCTGGTTTTAAAACTGTACAGTTCAGTATAGTATTTGGTTTTATGAATAGTCAAGACTCATTGCGAGAAATTACTCGCCTTTGTGCGGCAAAGCCGCAACAGCGAATTTGGACGGGCAATTGATGTGAATCTGGCGGCTTTGGATGGCTTCTCCGCCTATAATTCGATATTGGCCGCAGCAAGCACCGCGATGCCGGCCGGCACCACAGGAAAATTCATGCGCAAGAAAAGTGAAGAACGCCGCCAGGCAATGATTGATATCGCTGCCGAGGTGTTCAACGAAATCGGTTTCGAAGCAGCCTCGATGGCGGAAATCTCGGCCCGGGTCGGCGGTTCCAAGGCCACGCTCTACAACTACTTCAACTCCAAGGAAGAAATCTTCGTGGAGGTGATGATGAAACAGGTGGGGTGCCAGTTCGAAGAACTGTTCATGGCCCTACGCAACGAAGACGATCTGAAAATCGGTTTATTGCGTCTGGCGACGCATTATTTGAGTGTGGTGTTCCGGCCCGAGGTGATTGCCGTCAAACGGCTGGCCTCGTATTACGCCGGCAAGTCCGATCTGGGCCCCATGCTCTACGAGCGCGGCCCGCGTCGCGGCTGGACCCGCATCGCCGAGTTCCTGAAGGTCAAGATGGACGAGGGCAAGCTGCATGGCGGCGATCCCTGGATCGCGGCCATGCAGTTCCGGGGCTTGATGGAGGCGGAATGGATGGAGATGCGCGTGCTCAACGTGGTCACCGACATCACGCCGCAACAGCAGCGCGAATCGGCCGAGCGGGCGGTCCAGGCATTCATCTACCTGTACCAGCTGCGCTGAGGCGGGTTTTCAGAAGCTCAATGCGGCCGCGTGCTGGTAACTGATCGTCATGCCCATCGGCGTGGCGACCCAGGCCTGTTCCCGGTGGGAGGCTTCCGAGATATCGTTGGCCGTCATCCTGGCAAAGCGCTTCTTGATATCGAGCAGTAGGGCCAGTTCCTCTTCATCGAAGCAGTTCCGGTCCGACGCCAGCAGCGGCAGGACCTGCGTTCCCTCAACGACGCCCACCTTCACTTCGACCTGGCGAATCAGGCCACGTTGTTCCAGCAGCGAGAACAGCAGCCGGAACGCCGAGGGCACCGGTCCATACGGCAGGCGTTCATAGGCCAGTCCGGACAGGCTGCGTCCTCGTTGCTTGTAGAAACTGAAGTCGCTGTAGAACAGCAGCTTGTTGAGTTTCGTCACGAAGACGCCTTCCGGTTCGCTCAGCAGCAGCACCAGTTGCCCCAGCTTCTCCAGGTGGATTCCCTCGGCCGGTGCAGTACGCACGCTGGCCAGAAAGGCCTTTTCCAGCGCCTGGGCGGCGGCCTTCTTTTCGAGATCAGCCAGCAGGCGGGAACGTACCTGCGGTGCCAGGTCGGCGGCCGTGCGCACCAGTTCCATGGCGGTCTCGGCCGAGCTCATGGCCATGCGCATAGCCTTGTCATGGGCGTCGGACTGCAGCTTGCCGTTCTCGTAGCGACTGACGGTGGCCACGCCCCAGCCGAGTACGGCCGCCAGTTCGACCTGGGACAGTCCGAGCGACTTGCGCCACGCCGTCAGTTGCGCCGGCCGGACCATGCCGTGCTTGTCGCGATACAGATCGCGCGCCAGGGCCAGGCTGTCGTCCATCTCCATCGTCTGGAAACTTTCGCCGCAGCGCTGGCAGGCGAAATAGTTCACCGGAACCTCGAAGGCTTCCTTGTTCACCGTGCGGATTTCGGTCGCACTCACGGCCTGTATCGTGCCTTCGCCGGCGCAGTTGGGGCAGATATCGAAAAGCTTGTTGTCCATTGGAAGCTCCTTTGAAGGAGAAGAGCCTGCTGAAGGAAGAGACGTCGTATGGCCAAAAATGTAAATCAATTGATGAGTTAATGGTTATTGCATATCAAATGATGTTGCTCAGTAGATACATTTGAGCTTTGGATGCTCCATCAATCAGCGTCCATGTGGTCACGAAAAAGTTGGAAAAAGATAAAGAAAAAGGCAGATGCAAAAAAGCCCGGCTCACCGCAAGGGCAAGCCGGGCCACATGATGGCGGGCTGACGTAAAGCGATCAGCGCTGATGCACCTTCACCCCCGCCGAATAGGTCGCGGCAATGGCGCGGTCGTCCCCCAGGATGGCCAGGGCGAACAACTGTTCTTCCAGGCTGTCGGTAGTCGCACTGCGGCGGGCCAGCAGGGGCGTGGCCTGCGGATCGAGGACGATGAAGTCGGCGTCGCAGCCCGGCGTGAAGCTGCCGATGGTGCCCTCCAGTTGCAGGGCGCGTGCGCCGCCCAGGGTGGCGAGGTAGAACATGCGCTGCGCCGGCAGATAGGTGCCGCCCATGCGCGCCACCTTGTACAGCTCGTTCATGGTCTGCAGCATCGAGAAGCTGGTACCGCCACCGACATCGGTGGCCAGCGACAGCGGTACCCGTGCCGCGTCGGCGCGGGCAAAGTCGAACAGGCCACTGCCCAGGAACAGGTTGGACGTCGGGCACAAGGTCGCAGCCGACTGCGTGGCCGCCATGCGCGCGCGGTCCTGGTCGTCCAGCCAGATGCAGTGCGCATACAGGGCGCGCTGGCGCATGAGGCCGTAGCCGTCATAGACGTCCAGGTAGCTGCGCGCATCCGGGTAGAGCTCCTTGACCCACTTCACTTCGTCGGTGTTCTCGGCGACGTGGGTCTGGATATACGTATCCGGATACTGCGCCGCCAGTTCACCGGCCAGCTTCATCTGCGCAGGTGTGGACGTCGGTGCGAAACGCACGGTGATGGCGTAATGCTGGCGTCCCTTGTTGTGCCAGCGCTGGATCAGCGCCTCGCTCTCGCGTACGCCGCTCTCGGCCGTGTCACGCAGGAAATCGGGCGCATTGCGGTCCATCAGGCACTTGCCGGCCACCATGCGCAGGTTGCGCGCATGGCTGGCGCTGAAGAAGGCATCCACCGACTGCGGATGCACGGTGCAATACACCGCCGCGCTGGTGGTGCCATTGCGCAGCAGTTCACTGAGGAAGAAATCGGCCACTTCGGCCGCATGCTCGGGCTGCTGGAAGCGACGTTCGGCCGGGAAGGTGTAGTTCTCCAGCCAGGGCAGCAGCCCCGGCGCCGGTGAACCGATGATGTCGGTCTGCGGGTAGTGGACGTGGGTATCGATGAAGCCGGGGCAGAGGATCTTGCCGCGCAGGTCCTCGATGGCGGTGCCAGGCGGCAGGCTGGCGGCTAGCGCGGCGTAGTCGCCGGCGGCCTGGATCTTGCCGTCCTGGACCAGCAGCAGGCCGTCGTTGTGCCAGTGCGTGGCGTGTTCGTCGAAGGCGGGATCGTTGCTGAAGTACAGCAGGCTGGCGCGGTAGGCTTGCAGGGATGGGCTCATGGTATTTCCTCGTTGCAGGCGGCCTGGCGCTCATTGGGCGCAGACCGTCGATTCAATATTCATCATACTGGAAGGCACAGACGTGAAGATGCTTTCCGTACAGGGATAGGGGGGAATCGATGGGGAAATCCGATTGTGTCTGGCGCCTGGAGCGGGACCGGTGACGTGGATTTCCGGAGGGTGACGGCAGGGTGTTCCTTCAGCCTCTGCCGTCCAGAGCGTGTGTGACGAGGGGAGAGGGATAGCGTTGCGCGGCCGGCTGGCGGGACCGCAATTCCCACAACTGCATCAGTTGGGCGACCACCGCGATGGCGATGCTGGCCGGTTCCTTGCCGTAGATGCCGGGAATGCCGATGGGGCAGGTGATGCGTTCCAGCTGCTGCGCGCTGAAGCCGCGTTCGGCCAGGCGATGTTCGAACTGCCGGCGCTTGGTGATCGACCCGATCAGGCCGCACCAGGCCGCATCCCCGCGTTTCAGGATGCGTTCGGTCAACTGCTGGTCGAGGGCGTGGCTGTGGGTCATCACGAGATAGTACGCACCCGGCTCGGCCATGTCCACCGCAGCATTGGGCACGTCAGTGGCTTCGATGCTGATCTGCGCCGGCAAGCCGGGCGGGAACATGTCTTCCCGTTCGTCCACCCATAGCACCCGGCAGGGTAGCGTGGACAATACCTTGACGATGGCCGCGCCAACGTGGCCGGCGCCGAACAGCACCACCTGCGGCTGGTGCGCACGGCACAGGTCCAGCAGCCAGCGGCGGCCCTGTTGGTCGCGCACCAGCTGCGTCTGGCTTGCTGTACGCGCCATGTCCTGCAGCGTGTGCTGCGGGCCATCAGGTTGCAGCAGTTGCATGGGTTCGGGATGGTCCAGTGGCAAGGCCCGCCACTGGTCATTTCCACAGGTCCATGATTGCTCCAGTGCCTGCCACAGCCGCAATGCCTCGGCATCGCTGGCTATCCGTTCGAAACAGAGAAACACCACGCCACCGCAGCATTGTCCCAGGCTGGGACCCAACGCGATGCGCTCCAGCCGCCGCTGCCCATCCAGCTGGTCAGGATCGGCCTGCAGCATGGCGCGTGCGATCTGCGCGGCGCGCCATTCGAGATGCCCGCCGCCGATGGTGTCGAACTGCGCATCGGCGGTGTAGAGCATGCGCGCCCCCGACTCACGCGGGGTTGACCCCTGGATCTGCGCCACCGTCACCAGCACGGCCGGTGTGGTGCTCTGTTGCATGCGGCGCAAGGCGGCTAGCCATGTCGTCATGATCGCTCTCCCCGAGGGTCTGGCTTATTGCACCGCTGCGGCCGCGCGGACTACATCGACCGCATCGAGGATGGCCTCGCTGGTGGCCGGTGCACGCAATGGCGGGTTGATGCGATGCCCACCCACTGCCGAGACCGCATCGCGAATGGCCAGGAACACCGAGAACGGCAGCAGCAACGGCGGCTCGCCCACTGCCTTGGAGCGGTGGATGGTATCGGAGACATTGCTGTTGCGGTACAGCTCGGTGCGGAAGGCTTCCGGGCAATCCGAGATGGCCGGGATCTTGTAGGTCGAGGGGGCGTGCGTCATCAGCTTGCCGTCCTTGTTCCACCACAGTTCCTCGGTGGTCAGCCAGCCCATGCCCTGGATGAAGCCACCCTCGACCTGGCCGATGTCCAGCGCCGGGTTCAGGCTTTCTCCGGCGTCATACAGCAGGTCGGCCTGCAGCAGTTTCCACTCCCCGGTCAGGGTATCGATCACCACTTCCGACACCGCCGCCGCATAGGCGAAGTAGAAGAAGGGATGGCCGTGCATGCGCTTGGCATCCCAATGCACCTTGGGCGTGGAATAGAAGCCATCGGACCACAGCTGCGCCCGTTGCAGGTAAGCCTTCATCACCAGTTCGACGAAGGCGATCGATTGCTCGCCGGCCATCACCAGCCCATCGGCAAAGCGGATGGCCGATGCGTCCACGCCGAAATGCCGGGCCGCCACCTGGGCCAGCCGTTCGCGGATATGCAGGGCCGCATCCTGCGCGGCCTTGCCGTTGAGGTCGCTGCCGGTGGAGGCGGCGGTGGCCGAGGTATTGGCGATCTTGCTGGTGTCGGTCGCGGTGCAGCGCACCTGCTCCAGCGGTACGCCCAGCGCATTGGCCACCACCTGCGCCACCTTGGTATTGAGCCCCTGCCCCATCTCCGTGCCGCCATGGTTCACCAGCACCGAGCCATCGGTATAGACGTGCACCAGCGAACCGGCCTGGTTCAGGTGTGGCACGTTGAAGGAAATGCCGAACTTCACCGGCGTCAGCGCCAGGCCTTTCTTCAGCACCGTATTGCCGGCATTGAAGTCGGCAATCGCCTGGCGCCGCTCCTGGTAGCGGCTGCTCTTTTCCAGCTGGTCCACCAGGCCGTGGATGACGTTGTCTTCCACCTTCTGGCCATAGTGGGTGACGTTGCGCGCTCCCGGCCCTTCTTCATCGCTGGGGCCGTAGAAATTGTTGCGGCGGATCTCCAGCGGATCACGCCCCAGGTTGCGGGCGATCTCGTCGATGATGTACTCGATGGCCAGCGCCCCCTGCGGTCCGCCGAAACCGCGGAAGGCGGTATTGGACTGGGTGTTGGTCTTGCCGCACATGGCGTGGATTTCCACGTCCGAGAGGTAGTAGGCATTATCGAAGTGGCACACCGCCCGCGTGGCCACCGGGCCGGACAGGTCGGCCGAAAAACCGGCCCGCGAGATCATGTCGATCTTGGCCGCCAGGATACGTCCGCTGTCGTCATAGCCGATCTCGTAGTCGTAGGCAAAGCAGTGGCGCTTGCCGGTGACCATCATGTCGTCATCCCGGTCGGCGCGCAGCTTGACCGGACGACGCAGCCGCGCCGCCGCCACGGCAGCGGCGCAGGCCCACAGCGCCGACTGCGATTCCTTGCCGCCGAAGCCACCGCCCATGCGCCGGCATTCCACCAGCACATCGTGCGAGGCCAGTTTCAACACGGTGGCGATATGGTGCTGCATCTCGCTGGGGTGCTGGGTCGAGCAGTACACGTGCATGCCGCGCCCCTCCTTGGGGATGGCATAGGAAATCTGTCCCTCCAGATAGAACTGCTCCTGTCCGCCCACATCGAACTGGCCGCGCAGCTTGTGCGGCGCCAGCGCCAGGGCCACCGCCGGTTCGCCACGCGACAGGTGCATCGGCGGCAGCACGTAGGATTGCGCGGCATGGGCGGCGCGTGGCGTCAGGACCGGCGGCAGTTCTTCGTAATCGACCACCGCCAGGCGCGCGGCGCGCCGCGCATGGTCGTGACTGTCGGCCACCACGATGAACATCGGCTGACCCACGTATTGCACCAGCCCATCGGCCAGCACCGGATCGTCGTGGATGATCGCCCCGCATTCGTTCTCGCCCGGAATATCCGTAGCGGTGAAGACCGCGACCACACCGGTCGCCGCCTTGACCTTGTCCAGGTCGATGGCGCGCACCCTGGCATGGGCCTTCTGCGACAGGCCCAGGGCCGCATGCAGGGTCCCCTGCAGTTCCACGATGTCGTCGGTGTAGGTGGCTTCGCCGGTCACGTGCAGCAGGGCCGATTCATGCGGATGCGGCTTGCCCACGGTGGCCCAGTCCTGCGGCGGTTGTACCAGGGTATTGAGGAATTGTTCGCTTTGCTTGTTCATGCTGTTCTCCTGCGGATTCTGTCGATAGGCTGTACGCGATGCACTCACGCCGCAAAGGCGCGCACGTCCTGGCGCGCCAGCGGCGCCTCGCTGCGGGTTTCCAGCCAATAGCGATAGAGCAGGTTCTGCGCGGTGCGCAGGCGATAGGCGGCACTGGCGCGCATGTCCGACAGTGGCGCGTAGTCCTGGGCCAGCGCAGCCATGGCGGCGCGTACCTGTGCCTCGTCCCAGGCCTGGCCTTGCAACAGAGCCTCCGCTTGCGTGGCGCGTTTGGGCGTGGCGGCCATGCCGCCGAAGGCGATGCGCGCCCCGGTCACGATGTCGCCATCCATGCGCAGGGCAAAGGCGGCACAGACCGCCGAGATATCCTGGTCGAAGCGCTTGGAGAGCTTGTACACGCGGAAACGCACCTCCTTGCCGGGCAGCGGAATACGTACGGCTTGCACCACCTCGTTGGCTTGCAGGGCCGACTTCTGATAGGCCAGATAGAAGTCTTCCAGCGGCATAACCCGCTGACCGTCCACGCCGGCCAGCACGATCTGTGCACCCAGCGCGATCAGCCAGGGCATGGAGTCGCCGATGGGCGAGCCATTGGCGACATTGCCGCCCAGGGTGCCGGCGTTGCGCACCGGCATGGAGGCAAAGCGCTGCCATAGTTCGGACAGCTCTTGCGGATAGTGGCGGGCCGCTTCGGCATAGGCGTCCTCCAGCGAGACGCCGGCCCCGATCTCCAGCATGCCATCCTGCACGGACATGGCGCGCAGTTCTTCCACGCGGCCGATGTAGAGGATGTCACCCAGCTCGCGCATCTGCTTGGTCACCCACAGCCCCACATCGGTGGAACCTGCCAGGATGCGCGCCTTGGGCAGCTCGGCGCGTAACTGCAGCAGTTGCGCCAGCGTGCGCGGGGCGTGGAAGGTCTGGCCACCATGGGTCACGGCCAGCGGCGCGTCGCGGTCGATGGCGCGTAGCGCGGTCTTGACGGCGTCGCGGTCGAATTCCACCTTGGGCAGTTCGCCCATGCGGCGTGCCGCGTCGATGATGGGGCGATAGCCGGTGCAGCGGCACAGGTTGCCGGAAAGGGCGTCATCGATCTCGCGCTTGGTCGGCGTGACGCCGTCCTGGTCGTGCTTCAGGTACAGGCCCCACAGCGACATCACGAAACCCGGCGTGCAGAAGCCGCACTGCGAGCCATGACATTCCACCATGGCCTGCTGTACCGGATGCAGGCAGCCATCGCCCTGCTTCAGGTCTTCCACGGTGAACAGCGCCCGGCCGTCCAGGGTGGGCAGGAACTGGATGCAGGAGTTGACCGTCTTGAGATCCAGCTGATCATTGCGCAGCTCGCCCACCACCACGGTGCAGGCTCCGCAATCGCCTTCGGCACAGCCTTCCTTGGTGCCGGTGCAATGCAGGTCTTCGCGCAGATGCTGCAGAACGGTGCGGGTCGTGGGTTGGCCTGCTACTTCGTGGGTCTGGCCGCGAAAGTAGAACTGGATGGGGCGGATGGTCTCTGGCATTTGGCTTTACTCAATATGGATTGTCTACAAAACAGACTGCTTTATGGCGCGCTCCAGGGCGTATCGTGGGGCGTGCTTCTTATTATTGGATCTGCTTTCAGGCGGCATGTCCGCTCGGGGCGGCGGCCGGCCTGTGGTGTCTCCCGTGGCCAGATGGCATTCAAGAAACGTGCCGGGGTCGTCAAAAGAGGAAACGGATTGTCCGCAGCCTATTGTTGCGGACGATTGTCGGGTTCCCTCTTGTCACGATCCCGAAGAGGCAGCCCCTGTCGTTGCGGGCCGCCTCTTCGATGGTTCAGGCTACTTCATGACGCTGCATGCGCTCATTCGCCACCGAGGTAGATGATCTTGAACAGGAAGATCGCAGCGATGATCCAGATTACCACCGACACGTCCCGGGCGCGACCGGTGAGCAGCTTCAGGCCGGCGTAGCTGATGAAGCCCAGTGCCAGGCCATTGGCGATCGAATAGGTGAAGGGCATCACCAGCGCCGTGATCACGGCCGGCACGCATTCGGTGGTGTCGTCCCAGTCGATATGCACCAGTTCGCGCAGCATCAGGCAGGCCACGAAGAACAGCGCCGGTGCCGTCGCATAGGCCGGAACCACGCCAGCCAGCGGTGCGATGAACAGGCACAGCAGGAACAGCACCGCGATGGCCACGGCGGTGAGGCCGGTACGGCCGCCGGCCTGCACGCCGGCGGCGCTCTCGATGTAGGCGGTGGTGGACGAAGTGCCCAGCAGGGAGCCGGCGACGATGGCGGTGCTGTCGGCCATCAGGGCCTTGTTCAGGCGCGCCATCTTGCCGTCCTTCATCAGCCCGGCGCGGGTGGCCACGCCCATCAGGGTACCGGTGGCGTCGAACAGTTCCACCAGGAAGAACACCAGCACCACGTTGATCAGGCCCATGGAAATGGCGCCCTTGATATCCAGTTGCAGGAAGGTCGGCGCAATCGAGGGCGGTGCGGCGAAGATGCCCGAGAAATGGTTGCCGCCGAAGACGAACGACAGCACCGTCACCAGCAGGATGCCGATCAGCAGCGCCCCGCGCACCTTCAGGCGGTCCAGCGCCACGATCACCAGGAAGCCGATGACGGCCATCACCGGCGCCGGCTGGTGCAGGTCACCGAGGGTCACGAAGGTGGCCGGATTGGCGGCGACGATGCCGGCGCTCTTGAGCGAAATGATCGCCAGGAACAGCCCGATGCCGGCCGGGATGGCCGTGCGCAAGGAGCGCGGGATGCTCTGGATGATCAACTCGCGCACGCGCAGCACGCTCACCAGCAGGAACAGGCAGCCCGAGATCAGCACCGCGCCCAGCGCGGCCTGCCACGGGAAGCCCATGCCCTTGACCACGGCATAGGCGAAGTAGGCATTGAGCCCCATGCCGGGTGCCAGGCCGATGGGGTAGTTGGCGTACAGGCCCATGATGAGCGTGCCCACGGCAGCGGCCACGCAGGTGGCGACGAACACCGAGTCCTTGGGCATGCCGGCGTCCCCCAGGATGGAGGGATTGACGAAGATGATGTAGGCCATCGTCAGGAAGGTGGTGAGCCCGGCCAGCAGCTCGGTGCGCACGGTGGTGCCGTTTTCTTCCAGGCGGAAGAATCTGTTCAGGGCGTTCATTGTGGGTTGTCTCCGTTGGGTCCTTTTTTATGCGCCGGAAAACCCGCCTGCAGCGGTGGCAGGCAGAAAGTGGGCGTTGCTGTTGTCTTGGCAGCGTTCGTAATGTCGTTGAATTTCATGATGCGCGATGTAAGGGCCGGGGCATAGCCATTATTGGGCTGGGGTTATAACGGTCGGATTGGCGGAAAACCCACCTGGCAGGCGGATTTTGTTGCATTGCATTGTCGGCATACGGGTAAGCAATCGATCGTCGCAAATTGCCGCCAGGACCGAGATTTTGCCACTGTTGTCGGATTGCATCCGGGAAGGCCGGTTTTTCGGCTTTCGCCTCAGGCGGTGCGGGCCGGACTGCGCGCCCGGTTCCAGTAGTCCGGCCGGGCATAGACGTCCTTGAGGTAATCGATGAAAAAGCGCGTCTTGGCCGGCAGATGCCGCTGCTGCGGGTAGACCGCCATGATGTCGTAGTGGGGCAGGGCGTAGTCGTCCAGCACCGTCACCAGCTCGCCTGACGCCAGTTGCGCCTGGATTTCCCAGGTGGAGCGCCAGGCCAGCCCCAGCCCTTCGCTGGCCCAGCGGTGCAGCAGTTCGCCATCGTTGCAATCCAGCTTGCCCTGCACCTTGATGATGACCGGTTTGCCATTCTGCTGGAAATACCAGCCGCGCTGCTGGCCGCCCTGCAGGTTGAAGGCCAGGCAGTTATGGCGCGCCAGGTCGTCCAGCGTGCGCGGGATGCCGTGGCGATGCAGGTAGTCCGGCGCCGCGCAGACCACGCGGCGGTTGCTGGCCAGGCGCACCGCCACGAAACTGGGCTCGATGGCGCCGCCGATGCGGATGCCCAGGTCATAGCCCTCGCGCACCAGATCCACCACGCGATCGGTCAGGTTGAAGGAGATCTGCACCTCCGGGTGGGCTGCCAGGAAGGTCGGGGCATGCGGCGCCACATGCAGGCGGCCATAGGCGGCGGGCGTGGAGACCACCAGATGACCGGTAGCCTTGTGACGCCCTTCGGCCACGCTCTTTTCGGCCGTATCCATCTGCTCCAGCAGCTTGCGGCAGTGATCCAGGAAGACGCTGCCCTGCTCGGTCAGCGTCAGGTGGCGCGTGGTCCGGTGCATGAGCTTGGTCCCCAGGCGCTTTTCCAGGGCATCGATGCGCCGCCCCATCATCACCGGCGTGACCTGTTCTTCCAGCGCGGCGGCGGCCAGGCTGCCCTTGTCCACCACCGAAACGAAGGCTTCGATCTGCTTGAGTTTGTCCATCAATTCCTCCTGGCTGCAGTGTAATTCAATACTTTTTCTATGTTTCCATACTTTTGGTAAGTAATCAGTGGATTCTGATGATACTTATCATCCGGATTTGTAATGACTAGCATGGCCTCCAGAGATCAACACCATCCCAACGGACATCTGGAGAACGAGCATGGCAAAGATGAGAGCAGTCGACGCGGCAGTGCATGTACTGGTCAAGGAGGGCTGCCTGCAGGCCTTCGGCGTGCCGGGCGCGGCCATCAACCCCTTCTATTCGGCCCTCAAAAAGCACGGCGGCATCGGACACATCCTGGCGCGCCATGTGGAGGGCGCCTCCCATATGGCCGAGGGCTATACCCGCGCCAGGGCCGGCAACATCGGCCTGTGCATCGGCACCTCGGGGCCTGCCGGCACCGACATGATCACTGGCCTCTATTCGGCCCAGGCTGATTCCATTCCCATTCTGTGCGTCACCGGCCAGGCCCCGCGTGCACGGCTCTACAAGGAAGACTTCCAGGCCGTGGACATCGAATCCATCGCCAAGCCCGTCACCAAGTGGGCCGTGACCGTGCGCGAGCCGGCCCAGGTGCCGCGCGTGTTCCAGCAGGCTTTCCACCTGATGCGCTCGGGCCGCCCGGGGCCGGTGCTGATCGACCTGCCCTTCGATGTGCAGATGGCCGAGATCGATTTCGACCCGGATACCTATGCGCCGCTGCCGGTCTATCGTCCCGCCGCCACCCGCGCCCAGATCGAGAAGGCCCTGGAGATGCTCAACTCCGCCGAACGTCCGCTGCTGACCATCGGCGGCGGCGTGGTCAATGCCGACGCTGCCGGGCTGGCAGTGGAGTTTGCCGAACTGACCGGCGTGCCGGTCATCCCCACGCTCATGGCCTGGGGCGCCATCCCTGACGATCATCCGCAGATGGCCGGCATGGTCGGCCTGCAGACCAGCCACCGCTATGGCAATGCCACGCTGCTGGCCTCGGACTTCGTGCTGGGCATCGGCAACCGCTGGGCCAATCGCCATACCGGCTCCATCGATGTCTTCACCAAGGGCCGCAAGTTCGTCCACGTCGACATCGAACCGACCCAGATCGGCCGCGTCTTTGGTCCCGACTATGGCATTGTCAGCGATGCCGGCGCGGCACTGAAGCTGTTCGTCGAGGTGGCACGCGAGCTCAAGGCGGCGGGCCGCCTGCCCGACCGCTCGGCCTGGCTGGCCGAGTGCCAGCAGCGCAAGAAGACCCTGCAGCGGCGCACCCATTTCAACGAGGTACCGGTCAAGCCGCAGCGCGTCTATGAGGAAATGAACCGCGCCTTCGACCGCGATACCTGCTACGTCGCCACCATCGGCCTGTCGCAGATCGCCGCCGCGCAATTCCTGCATGTCTACAAGGACCGCCACTGGATCAACTGCGGTCAGGCCGGTCCGCTGGGCTGGACCATCCCCGCCGCACTGGGCGTGGTGGCGGCCGATCCGCAGAAGAAGGTGGTGGCCATCTCGGGCGACTACGACTTCCAGTTCATGATCGAAGAACTCGCCGTGGGCGCGCAATTCAAGCTGCCCTACCTGCACGTGCTGGTCAACAACTCCTACCTCGGCCTGATCCGCCAGGCCCAGCGCGGCTTCGAGATGGACTACTGCGTGCAGCTGGCCTTCGAGAACATCAACGCCCCCGAACTGCAGGGCTATGGCGTGGACCATGTGGCCGTCGTCGAGGGCCTGGGCTGCAAGGCCATCCGCGTGACCGACCCCAATGGCATCCAGGACGCACTGGCCCAGGCGCAGCGCTGGATGGCCGAGTATCGCGTGCCGGTGGTGGTGGAAATCATCCTGGAGCGCGTCACCAACATCGCCATGGGCACCGAGATCGATGCCATCAACGAATTCGAAGCCCTGGCCGAGCGCGCCGAGGATGCGCCCACCGCCATCAGCCTGCTGGACTAAGAGGAGACACCATGACCCGACTTGCCGCCAATCTCACCATGCTGTTCACCGAACAGCCTTTCCTGGAACGCTTCAAGGCTGCGGCCGATGCCGGTTTCAAGGGCGTGGAATTCCTGTTCCCGTATGCCTTCGCGCCGCAGCAGATCGCCGACCAGCTGCGCACCCATCGCTTGCAACTGGTATTGCACAACCTGCCGGCCGGTAACTGGGATGCGGGCGAGCGGGGCATTGCCTGCCATCCGGACCGGGTGGCCGAGTTCCGCGCCGGTGTCGATGAGGCGATCCGCTATGCCAAGGCGCTGGAAGTGCCGCAGCTGAACTGCCTGGTCGGCATCCTGCCACCGGGTGTCGCGCGCGAGGCCGCCCGCGAGGTGCTGGTGGGCAATCTCAAGTACGCCGCCAGCAAGCTCAAGGAGCAGGGCATCCGCCTGCTGATCGAACCGATCAACCATTTCGACATCCCCGGCTTCTTCCTCAACACCACGCGCCAGGCGGTAGAGCTGATCCTGGCCACCGGCTCGGACAATCTCTTCGTCCAGTACGACATCTATCACATGCAGCGCATGGAGGGCGAACTGGCCAACACCCTCAAGGCCAACCTTTCCCTGATCGGCCACGTGCAACTGGCCGACAACCCCGGACGCGGCGAGCCCGGCAGCGGCGAAATCAATTACCGCTACCTGTTCGGCTGGCTGCAGGAGATCGGCTATCGCGGCTGGATCGGCTGCGAATACAAACCGCAGGCTGGCACCGTTGCCGGCCTGGGCTGGATGGCGCAACACGGCTTGCAGCACGCGTGAGTGCGTGAGTGCGTGAGCGCGTGAATGCGCAAGTGCGCGCAAGCAGGATTTCATCTTTTCTTGAGGAGACACAGCATGGCAAAAGTCGGATTCATCGGCCTGGGTATCATGGGCGCACCCATGGCGGACAAGCTGCAACAAGGCGGCCACAAGCTCTACCTGCATGACCAGAAAAACCCACCGGCGGGATTGCTGGAAGGCGGCGCCACCGTCTGCACCTCGGGCGCGGAAGTGGCCAAGCGCGCCGACATCGTCATCGTCATGGTGCCGGATACGCCGCACGTCCAGGCTGTGCTGTTCGGCGAAAAGGGCGTGGCCGAAGGGCTCTCGCCCGGCAAGATCGTGGTCGACATGAGTTCCATCTCGCCCATCGCCACCAAGGAGTTCGCGCAGAAGATCAACGCCCTGGGTTGCCAGTACCTGGATGCACCGGTCTCGGGTGGCGAAGTCGGCGCCAAGGCCGCCTCGCTGACCATCATGGTCGGCGGATCGGAATCGGCCTTCAACGACGTCAGGCCCCTGTTCGAACTGATGGGCAAGAACATCACCCTGGTCGGCGGCAACGGTGACGGCCAGACCACCAAGGTCGCCAACCAGATCATCGTGGCCCTGAACATCCAGGCCGTGGCCGAGGCACTGCTGTTCGCTTCCAGGGCCGGTGCCGATCCGGCCCGGGTGCGTCAGGCACTGATGGGCGGTTTCGCCGCCTCGCGCATCCTGGAGGTGCATGGCGAGCGCATGGTCAAGCGCAGCTTCAATCCGGGCTTCCGCATCGAATTACACCAGAAGGACCTGAACCTGGCCTTGCAGGGTGCCAAGGCGCTGGGCATCAGCCTGCCCAACACCGCCTCCGCGCAGGAGCTGATGAATGCCTGCGCCGCCCATGGCTTGAGCGGACTGGATCACTCGGCGCTGTGTCGCGCCGTGGAGATCATGTCCAATCACGAGATCGCCCAGGCCTGAGCAGTTGACGCTGCCAGCATGAGGTGCGGCCAGGGATGATGATGGTCCTGGCATACCTCATCCCGTTCGGACTGAGTAGCCGCGCAAGCGGCGTATCGAAGGCGCGCAGACGTGAGAGCGCCTTCGATACGATCCTTCGGATCTACTCAGTCCGAACGGCTTTTTAGTGATCAAACAATTTAAAGAGGATGTTCATGCGCCGCCAACGCCAGGCCAAAATCGTCGCCACCCTCGGCCCCGCCAGTGCCACGCCGGAAATGATCCGCGCCCTCTTCGAGGCGGGTGCCGACGTGTTCCGTTTCAATTTCAGCCACGGCAGCCACGCCGACCATCACGCCCGCTACCAGATCGTGCGCCGGGTGGAGCAGGAAGTGGGCCGTCCCATCGCCGTGCTGGCCGACCTGCAGGGCCCCAAGCTGCGCATCGGCCAGTTCGCCCAAGGCCGTGTGAGTGTCGAGGCCGGGCAGGCCTTCGTGCTGGACCACGATGCGACCCCTGGTGATGCTCACCGGGTATGCCTGCCGCATCCGGAATTGTTCGAGGTCATCGGCCCCGGGCAAAGCCTGTTGATCGACGATGGCAAGGTGCGGCTGCAGGTCGAATCCAGCGATGGCGCCCGCATCCTCACCCGCGTGGTCAACAGCGGCGTGCTGTCCGACCGCAAGGGCGTCAATGTGCCGGATGCAGTGTTGCCGATCCCCGCGCTGACCGCCAAGGACCGGCGCGACCTTGATTTCGCATTGGACATGGGCGCGGACTGGATCGCACTATCCTTCGTACAACGTCCTGAAGATGTGAAGGAAGCACGCACCCTGGTTGCAGGCCGCGCGGCCATTCTTTCCAAGCTGGAAAAGCCTGCCGCGCTGGACCGGCTGGAAGAGATTATCGACGTCTCGGACGCCATCATGGTGGCGCGCGGCGACCTCGGTGTGGAGCTGCCGCCGGAATGCGTGCCGGGCACGCAAAAGCGCATCCTGCGCACCTGCCGCCAGCAGGGCAAGCCCATCGTGATCGCCACCCAGATGCTGGAATCCATGATCGGCGCCCCGGTCCCCACGCGTGCTGAAGTTTCGGATGTGGCCAGTGCCATCTACGACGGCTCGGACGCGGTGATGCTCTCGGCCGAATCGGCCCATGGCGACTACCCGGTGCAGGCGGTGACGATGATGGATAGGGTGATCACCGAAGTGGAGAGAGACCCGCTCTACCGCACGCTGATGCAGGCCCAGTACGCGGCCCCGCAGCGCAACCGCCCGGACGCCATCTGCGCCGCCCTGCGCGACGTCACCGGCATCCTCGGCGCCAGCGCCACGGTGACCTACACCAGCTCCGGCCATACCAGCCTGCGCGCCGCCCGCGAACGCCCGTCCGCGCCCATCCTCTGCATTACCCCGCAACTGACGACAGCCCGACGGCTGGCGCTGGTATGGGGCGTGCATTCCACCATCAGCGAACAGATGCACGACGAAAGCCAGCTGGTCGGAGCTGCCTGCCAGGCAGCGGTGCGGGAGGGATTTGCGCGCAAGGGGGACCAGATTGCGATCACTGCCGGCATGCCCTTCGGGCAGCCGGGGAGTACCAATCTGTTGCGGGTGGCGGAGGTGTGGGGATAGGCCGGATAACTATCATTACGGCCGGAGAAAACCGTTCAGCATCATGCTGAACGGTTTTTTTTCATGGGTGCGCTTGCGCCAGCTTGAACACCCCCACCACATCCTGCAACTGCACGGCCTGATCACGCATGGCCTGAGCGGCGGCGGCGGCCTGTTCCACCAGGGCCGCGTTCTGTTGGGTCGATTCGTCCATCTGCGTGATAGCCCGGTTGATTTCTTCCAGGCCCGTGCTCTGCTCCTGGCTGGCCCGGCTGATCTCGGCGATGATGGTGTTGACCCTTTGAACGCTGGCCACCACATCCTCCATCGTGCTGCCGGCCTGCTGCACCAGGGTACTGCCGTTTTCGATCTTGCCCACCGAGTCATGGATCAGGGTCTTGATCTCGCGGGCGGCGCTGGCGCTGCGCTGGGCCAGCGAGCGCACCTCCGAGGCCACCACCGCAAAGCCGCGTCCCTGTTCGCCGGCACGCGCGGCTTCCACGGCGGCATTGAGCGCGAGGATATTGGTCTGGAAGGCGATGCCGTCGATGACCGCGATGATGTCCACGATCTGCCGTGAGGAAGCGTTGATGTCGGCCATCGTATCGACCACCTGATGCACCACGCTCCCGCCCTGTACCGCGATGGCGGAGGCGGTGCTGGCCAGTTGCGTGGCCTGGCGGGCGTTGTCGGCGTTCTGCCTGACGGTGATGGTCAGTTCTTCCATGGCCGATGCAGTTTCCTCCAGCGAGCCGGCCTGTTGCTCGGTACGGGCCGAGAGATCCAGGTTGCCGCTGGCGATTTCACCGGCGGCATGGTGGATCGTATTGCTGCCCTGGTGCACGCGACCAACGATGTTGCGCAAGTTCTCATTCATCAGTTTCAGGGCCGCCATCAGCTCGCCGGTCTCGTCGCGCGACGTGACTTCCACCTGCGTGGACAGGTCGCCTTCGGCCACCCGCCGTGCCACGCTCACGGCATGCCCGAGCGGACGCGAGATGCTGCGCGAGACCAGCCATGCGACTGCGGCAGCCAGCAGCAGGGCCACCACGGCCAGGCTGTTGATGAGGAGGCGGGCGCCGGCCGAATCCCGGGTGGCTGCTTCGCCGGCCGCATCCATCAGGCCACCCTGGTAGTCGAACATGGCATCGAGCGCAATGAAGTACTTGATCTGCACCGGCATGAATTGCTGCGGCAGGAAGGCACGGGCTTCATCGGTGCGACCCGCCATGGCCAGGGCCATGAGCTGGTCGCGCGCGGGAACGTAGGCCTGGCGTGCCGCGATAGCGGCTTCCACGTATCGCCTGTCTTCCTCGGTGCGTGCCACTTGCTGCAGCCTGGCCAGGTATTCGTTCATCTTGCGGTCGGCCGCCGTGGCATCGGCGGCCAGGGCCTTGATGCGCTCGGGGTCGCTGGTGAGCAGGATATCGCGGATATCCAGGGCGATCTTGTTGACCTGGATCTGTACCGTGTTGGCCATGACCGTCTTGGGATAGCGGTCCTTGACGATGAGGCCGATGCCATCGGCCAGTCGTCCCAGTTGCAGGTTGCCGAGTATGGCGATGGCCAGCAGGAGCACCATGACTGCGCCAAAACCCAGCGCCAGGCGGGCGCCGATCTTCATGTCCGAGATACGCATGTTCGACTCCGGAGTGAGGGTGGGTTAGTGGGCGGATGAGCGGGCCGCTTCAGCCAGTTGCAGCGACAGGGCGTTGTGCCGCTCCAGCACCACCCCCAGATCGATGCTGGTGAACTGCCCCTCGCGCACGATCACGCGGCCGTTGATGATGCTGTAGTCCACATTGGCCGGGGTGCAGAACACCAGCGCGGCCACCGGGTCATGCAGCGCCCCGGCAAAGGCCAGCTGGCGCGTGTCGAACAGCACCAGATCGGCTGACATGCCGGGTTTGAGCGCGCCGATGTCATCCCGATTCAATACCTTCGCACCCCCCAGGGTGGCGATCTCCAGCGCCTGGCGCGCGGTCATGGCGTCCGGGCCGAAACCGACCCGCTGCAGCAGCATGGCTTGCCTGACTTCGCCCAGCATGTGGGCGCTGTCGTTGGAGGCGCTGCCATCCACGCCCAGCCCGACCGGCACGCCGGCATCGATCATCTTGCGGATGGGGGCGATGCCGGAGGCCAGTCGCATGTTGGAGCAGGGGCAGTGCGCCACGCCGGTGCCGGTGCGGGCGAAGAGGTCGATGCCGTGCTCGTCCAGCTGCACGCAGTGGGCGTGCCAGACGTCGTGGCCGACCCAGCCGCAGTCTTCGGCGTACTGGGCCGGGGTCATGTTGAACTTCTCACGGCTGTAGGCGATGTCGTTGACGTTCTCGGCCAGGTGGGTGTGCAGGGAAACGCCGTAGTGGCGGGCCAGGTCGGCGGCTTCGCGCATGAGGTCGCGCGAGACAGAGAAGGGCGAGCAGGGGGCGACCACGATGCGCTGCATGGCGTGACGCGCCGGGTCGTGATAGGTCTCGATGAGGCGGCGACTGTCCTTGAGGATGGCTTCTTCGTCTTCCACCACCCGGTCCGGCGGCAGGCCGCCCTTGGATTGGCCTACGCTCATGGCGCCTCGGGCGCCGTGGAAGCGCATGCCGATCTGGATCGCGGCTTCCAGGCTGTCGTCCAGGCGGGTCTGGTTGGGGTAGATGTAGAGGTGGTCGCTGCTGGTGGTGCAGCCGGAGAGGATCAGCTCGGCCATGGCGGTGAGCGTGGAGACCTGGATCATCTCGGGGGTGAGGCCGGCCCAGATCGGGTAGAGGTTGGTGAGCCAGTTGAACAGTTCGCCATTCTGCGCAGCGGGGATGACGCGCGTGAGGCTCTGGTACATGTGGTGGTGGGTGTTGACCAGGCCGGGGATGACGACATGGTGGGTGGCGTCGATGATTTCATCGGCTTGCTGCGGCAGGTCGGTGCTCTTGCCGACCTGTTCGATCACGTTGTCGCGGATGTAGACGGCGCCTTGCGGGATTTCTTCGCGGGTGTCGTTCATGGTGACGAGCACGCGGGCGTTCCTGATCAGCAGGGTCTTGCTGGTTGGCTTGTGTTGCATGTTGCTGGACTCCTTCTTGGGTTCCTTGTTTCTGTTGGATTGGCTTGCTTTCGGGGCGACGCAGGTGACAGGGGGGAGTCCCTTTCTTGCCCTATTAACGCTGCGGCGGGTGGGGTTGCTGGGTGGATTGAATCCTGCCTGACACGGCTTGTTGGTTTATCGAGTCCACTGTAAAGACGTCCTGCCTATACCGGGGCAAGGCTCCTGAACATGCATGTTACTGCACTCGAATGCTTCACCAACTTGTCGTATGTGGACAGGTGAAAGTCATGGTGTTTCAAACTGCTACGATAGGTTTGGGCGTTCCTGCTGAGTACACTGGCGAGCTTGTTCGTCACCAGGCGGTCTGGAAATCCAGAAGCTGGAAGGTACTCCCGACAATGGCAAAGATAAGAAAACTCCCCTACTACAAGATAGCGAAGGCACGACTGCCGTTCAGCAAGCCCAGGTGGAAATGCCATGCCGGATTCGAAGGGTGTATCGCAATCAACACTCCTCAGACCGTTTCGTACCAACGCCTTGCTCCTGGCGAGGTAGCACCGCCTTCCAAGTCGACACCAGCATCCTCCGGGTCCACTGCCGGAGATGTTGCTGCCGTGCGATCAGAGACCGAACATCAGAAGTCGACCGCATTCGGAAAGAAACAGGAGCCGAAGGAATTTCGCGGCCAGCAGTTCATGGAACTTGAGGCTGAAGATCGCGAGAAGCTCCCTGAATTCGACCTCCAGGACATTCCTGATGCGATGGATCGTATGGGGTGGCCCATGGCCGCCAAGCTCGCCAGGAAGTGGTTTAAAGGTCCTGCTCACGTATGGGACGATGACCTCGACTCTGTTCAACCTCTTGAGGACAAGCTCGTCACCCTGGATTGGGCACTGCGATACGGCAGTGTCAAAAAGCGTTTGAATAATCTCCTTCAAATGACTGGTTCAAAAAACGCGCAGGCTGTTCTCAAAAGAAAGCTTCTACGCCATGCGTCCGATACCTTCCAACGCGCCGCCAGCACCAAGCCGAATCTCGATCTGGATACGACTGATTTCGTCGTCGACTTACGACAGTTTCATCTGGATTGGCACTTCCAAAAAATGGAAGTTTCCATACTGGACACCACAGAAGGCGTTCTTGTCCTCACGGATCTTTCTGGCGCATTGGGAAATTTTGTTCTCTATGCCGCCATAGGAAGAGCCCATCTCAATGGGGCAAGATATTTCAAATACGATACCGATCCGCAGCAGTTTTGCATGGACGCCTCTGCCTCCGTCACCCATGTCTATATCTACATCAAGGACAATTATTCTTTCAACGACAAAGATCCTTCCAGGAGTCAGTATCTTGGACACTGGAATAAGCGCGACATGATTACCTCCTACTACCTTGCGGGTAATGACATCGCCGGGCAACTGAAACCAAGCCTTCGGCGCCAGAACAAAGATCACAACGCGCCAAAGGAAAACTTTCGTTTGAGGTCTGATTACCTCCCAGGCCAACACATCGTCGATAAGCCCGTCGATACAAGACGTAGCCTGTTCAGCAAATTCCAGGCAAAAGACGTCTATTGGCCCGTCTACAACAGGTCCTATAACGAATGGCGGAAGGCGCGCAACAGAGGAGAGGATTTTATGATTTACAGCAAACCTCAACTCTACAAGCTGGAGACGCCCATCATCATCGACCTTGGTACGATATGCCGACCCTACGACACTACTTCAAAAAAACCGTAAAGAACGCTCTAGTGCTTGCCGCAGCGTGCTTTGCGGTCTTCTTGTCGGCGTTGTTGCTTGCCTGGCTTTTGCCATCCAACGGTCCTGACCTGCGCCCATTCCTCCTCCTCATGTACGCAAAAGAGATAGGCATTGGCGTGGCAATTTTCACAGCCGTCTTTTTTCTATTCAAGGCCTACAAAGTCTGTAAAACGGAAAGGTCCTTCCCTCAAGAATTATTCAAGATGACGCCATCCATCGTCATCCTGATCGTCGTGTTTCTATTCTCATCAACCTACCTGTTCAACTTTTTCCACCAGACCGACTGCAAGCAACACGACTACACCGCAAAGCTTGACGGTGGAATAAAAAGAATTGGCAGCAAGACCTACCACATTCGCATCTGTGGCGCGGGTCTCATCGACAGTCATTTCCTTGGAGAGGGACTCGATAAGGTCCTTCTCTCGGTCACGGATGAACAAGGCACAATTTTGGCAAAGAGGCACTACACGATCTTCTCGGACGACTCCCTTGGGCTGGCGTCCTTGCAGATCAGTGACGATAAACTTCTCTACTTCGATGCGGACAGCAAGCAAGGCGAGATTGCAATTCCGCCCACCATCCAAGACTGGATAGGGGCGAGGATTCCGGTGTTCAATTGAAACACGCACACATCATGGTCGTCGCATGCTTCCCGCCCGAGCGGTCGCCACATAAATATATAAACAATTAATGCTTCGCCCTGAAGCTGCGCAGGAAATCCAGCAGGATCTGTCCCGATACCTCCGCATCATCGGCCGTCATGGTCTCCAGCGGGTTGTGGCTGATGCCGCCGTTGCCGCAGCGGGTGAAGAGCATGCAGACGTCGGTCAGACGGGCGATGGCCATCGCGTCGTGGCCGGCGCCGGAGGCCAGTTCGAAGGGCGGGACGCCGGCGCGTTCGGTGGCGGCGGCCAGTTGTTCCATCAGCCAGGGCGCGCAGGGGGCGGCCGGGGCGCTCAGGGTTTCTTCCAGCTTGATGTCGATGCTGCGCCGTGCGCCGATGTCTTCGATTTTGGCGAGGATGTCCTTGACCGCGGCCAGGCGGATGTCGTCACGGGCGGCGCGGATGTCCAGCGAGAGCTGGCAGGCGCCCGGGATGACGTTGGTGGAGCCGCGGGGTACCTGCAGCTGGCCGACCGTGCCGACCAGCGCAGCATGCTGGTCCTGCGAGCAGCGCTGCTCCACGTAGAGGATGATCTCGGCGGCGGCGGCGGCGGCGTCCTTGCGCATGTCCATCGGCGTGGTGCCGGCGTGGCTGGCCACGCCTTTCAGGTCGACCAGGTAGCGTGAGCTGCCGGCAATGGAGGTGACGATGCCGATCGGCAGGTCGCGGTTCAACAGGACCGGGCCCTGTTCGATGTGGACTTCGACATAGCCCAGGATATCGGCGGCGTCGCGGGCGATCTGCGGGATGGCGGTGACGTCGTGGCCGGCCTGGGTGATGACCTCGCGCATGCTGATGCCGTCCTTGTCCTGCAGGTCGAGCAGCTTCATGTCGAACTGGCCGGTGACGGCATTGCTGCCCAGGAAGGTGCTCTTGAAGCGTACGCCTTCCTCTTCCGAGAAGCCGATGACTTCGAAGTGGAAGGGCAGGGTCTCGCCCCGCTCATGCAGGTGCCTGACCACGGCGATGGGCAGCAGGATGCCTTCGCGGCCGTCGTACTTGCCGCCATTGCGCACCGTGTCGTAGTGCGAGCCGGTCATCAGGGTCTTGGCCTGCGGGTCGCTGGAAAGGTAGCGGCCGACCACGTTGCCCACTGCATCGATGTGGACGTGCATGCCGGCTTCGCGCATCCATTGGGCGATCTGGTCGGCGGTGCGACGGTGGGTGTCGGTCAGGTAGGTGCAGGTGAGGGCGCCTTCGTCTTCGGACAGGGCGCCGATTTCCTCGGCCCATTGCATGACGGTGGCGCCCAGTTGCGGGCGATGGCCCAGCAGGTCGTTCAGACGCATCTCGGCAATGCGGCCGATCTGGCGCAGGGCTTCGCGCAGTTCGTCTTCGACCTGGTTGCGCAGGCGACGGGCGAAGGTGGCGATGATCTGCTGACGCGTCAGGCCAGCCCCGGTCGGGCCTTTCACGGCCAGGATGAAGGGGAAGCCGAAGCGGGCGTTGTAGTCGGTGTTGAGCTGTTGCAGGCGAGAAAATTCCTCCGGGCTGCACTGGTTCAGGCCGGCCCGGGCCTGCTCGCCGGTGGATTCGGCGGTCAGTTCGCCGGCGATGGCGGCGCGGCCGGCCAGCTCCGGGTGGGCGCGGATCAGGCCCAGTTGTTCGGCGCGGCTGGCGTCGGTGACGACTTTCTGCAGGGCCAGTTTCAGGGCGGTGATGTTGCGGAAGGGACGCTGCAGCGCGGCGCGCTCGGGAATCCAGGGCGAATGCTCGTAGATGCCGTGCAGGGCGGCGATGAAGGCGGAGGCATCGGCCTCGTTCAATTGTTGCAGTGTCGTCGTCATGTGCTGGCCGGTCGGTCTGCGCCGGCTCCCTCGCTGGTTCGTTGCTGTTGCGATCAACTCCGGCGCCCACGATCTGAAAATCAGTATTGTCGGCGCCGATTGTTGTCTGTGATTGTGGGTCGCCGCTGCCGTCCGGGGAGGGCAGCGGGCGCGCCCGGCGGGCATCCGGGCGCAGGTGAGACTTTAAAACATCTTGGCCTGGATGGCATCAACGGTTTCATCTGGCGCGTATCGGTTTTGGCATATCTGTCGATGGCAAGACCGCGCCTGCGCTCAGTGATCCGAGCTTTGTGCCGCCGCTACCGCATAGCGGGCCACGTCTTCCTCGCTGCCGCGGCCGTTGAAGAACAGGTTCAGCCCCACTGCCATGGCCGAGGCCAGCAGGATGCCGCTGTGGAAGATGGTGCCCAGCAGGTGCGGCATCTTGTCGAAGAAGGTGGGGGCGACGATGGGGATCATGCCCACGCCGATGCTGATGGCAACGATGAAGAGGTTGTTGCGGTTGCCGTGGAAATCGACCTTGGAGAGGATCTTGATCCCGGTCGCCGCCACCATGCCGAACATCACGATGCCCGCGCCGCCCAGCACGAATTGCGGGATCGAGGCGGCCACGTGCGCCATTTTGGGGAACAGGCCAAAGGCGATCAGGATCACCCCGGCGGCCACGCAGACGAAGCGGCTGCGGATGCCGGTCACGCCTACCAGACCGACGTTCTGCGAGAACGAGGTATAGGGGAAGGTGTTGAAGAGGCCCCCGATCACGGTGCCCAGGCCATCCACACGCAGGCCGCTGGCGAGTGCGCGGTCGTCGATCCGGCGGCCGACGATGTCGCCCAGGGCCATGAACATGCCGGTCGATTCGATCATGGTCACGATCATCACCAGGCACATGCTGATGATGGACGCCAGGTCGAACTGCGGCAGCCCATAGTGGAAGGGCTGGATGAAGGCAAACCAGTCGGCTGCATCCAGGCCGTCGAAGCTGATCTTGCCCAGTGCAAAGGCGATCACGAAGCCCACCACCATCCCCAGCAATACCGAGATGTTGGAGATGAATCCCCGCGTGTACTTGGTGATCAGCAGGATGGCCACCAGCACCACCGCCGCAATCGACAGCGACAGCGGCGAGCCATAGTCGGGATTGGGCACCTTGACGAAGACGCCATCGACCAGCTTGCCGATCACCGGTTGTCCGCCCGCCGCCCAGTTGATGCCCACGCCCATCAGCGAGACCCCGATCACCGTGATCACGGTACCCGTCACCACCGGTGGAAAGTAGCGCATGAGCTTGCTCATATAGGGCGAGGCCAGGATGCAGAACAGGCCCGAGGCAATCACCGCGCCATAGATGTGCAGGATGTTGAGCTGGGGATTGTTGGCCATGGCCACCATCGGTCCCACGGCGGCGAAGGTCACGCCCATCATGACCGGCATGCGGATGCCGAACTTCCAGATACCGGCACTCTGGATGATGGTGACCACGCCACAGCAGAACAGGTCGGCACTGATCAGGTAGGCGATCTCGGACTTGGGCAGGTTCAGGGCACCGCCGATGATGAGCGGCACGGCAATCGCACCGGCATACATCACCAGCACGTGCTGCATGCCGAGCGCGAAGAGCTTGAATACGGGTAGGCGTTCATCCACTGGATGGCTGGGGGCTTGCATGGGCTGTCTCCTGGTATTTTTTATGGAGGAACCTGACATGTGACCTTGCCCCGGCTGTCTGGAGCGGGGCCGGCCTTGTCGCTTGAATGTGGTTCCGGCTCAGTGCCGTGTTCTGCCTTCCTGTGCGCTCTGGAGGTGGATACCGGCCTGATGCTGGCGATACTAAAGCAATCCGGCAGGGGCGATATAGTGGCCCCGGCATACCGCTACACGTCCGGGCGATATATGGACGGGTGTCATTTCCCTTTGCTGGCCGGCGTCCTGGCGGGCTGCCGCCATGTCCGCCATGCCCGCCATGTCCCTCATGCCCGCCCCTGGGCCAGCAGCTTGGCGGCCGCGCTGACCTGGGCACGCAGCCACTTGTGCTCGGTGGCCTGGTGCACGCGCTCGTGCCAGAGCTGGTAGAAGCGCAGCGGCGGGAACTTGATGGGCACCGTATAGCTTTTCAGGGCCAGCAGCTTTTCGTAGAAGCTGGCGAACTGCTGGCCGGCCGTCAGCACCAGGTCGGTCTGCGCCACCATGTAGGGCAGCATGCGGAAGTGGGCCGACTCCACCACCACGTTGCGATGCAGGTTCTGCTTTTCCAGGAAGCTGTCGATGGTGCCGTGATAGCCGGGCAGGATCTGCGAAGGCGCGGCGTGGGGCAGGGAGAGATAGTCCTCGATGGTCATCGCATCGCGGGCGGTGCGCTTGGCATAGGCGCAATCGGCGCGCATCAGGCAGACAATGGGGTCGTCGAACAGCTTGGAGAGGTGCAGGTGCGGCGGCGGCTCGTCCCAGTTGGCGATGACCAGGTCCAGTTCGCCGTCCGAGAGCAGGCGCACGTAGTCGGTATCCGGGCCCAGCGCGTGGATCACGATGTGGCTGCGCGGCGATTCGCGACGCAGGCGCGCGATCACCTCGGTGAAGAAGGGCGTGTTCATGTAGTCCGGCGCAGCGATGTGGAAGGTGCGTTCTTCCTCCTGCGGCACGAAGGCGGTCTTGGGCACGAACAGGCGCTCGGTCTCGTCGAGGATGCGCTTGGCCGGCTTCAGCAGGCTTTCGCCGTGCTGGGTCGGCACCATGCCACGGGCGCCGCGCACCAGCAGCGGATCACCGGTGAGCTCACGCAGCTTGCGCAGCGAAGCGGAGATCGAGGGTTGCGGCTGGTTCAGTTTCAGGGCCACGCGCGAGACATTCTTTTCGCACAGCAACAGATAGAGGATGCGGATGAGGTGGATATCGAGGTGGTCAGGCAGCCTGGACATGGGGATGTCTCCGGGGTCTTTGTTCTAGCGTGGGGCAGGTGACGGTTTTTCGTTCACTCTGATGGCACCGCATCGGGTGGGTGCCTTGTCGTTGTTATTCGTCAGGACCGGCTCGCGGCGGCGGCCTGGCGTGATGCGAGCGCAAGCGTCCCACATCCAGGGGGCATTTTTGTATATGGACTTTCGTATGTCAAATATATGTTGTCGACCATGTTTTGGACGGTCCCCGCGTTTATCGTTCGTGCAACCGGTCCGCGCCAGCCATTGCCAGCCTCACGAGGGCAGCGCCGCAGGACGAGGACCGAGACAACAGATGGCAGCAGCCATCGGGTCGTAGCGGCAGCACGACGGGAGACCAGCAACGACGCCACTTCCAGGCTTCGTGCGCGTCCCGGCGCGCGGAAAGCCTTCACTCCCACTCATCCAGCAGTTGCCATGCGGCATCCATGGCGGGGGAGGGCTTTCATGGCGGCCCATTCCTGAGGCAATGCCTCGCCTGTCCGGAGTAGGTCGCGGTGGCGGACAGCAATCCTGCGTGGGGAAGACATGGAAGCACTCCTGGTTTCATATGGCATCGACTGGGCCAATCTGCTGGTTCGCTGGCTGCACCTGATCACGGGCATCGCCTGGATCGGCGCCTCTTTTTATTTCGTCTGGCTGGACAACTCCATCCGCCCGCCCAAGCCGGGCAGCGACCTGGAAAAGAAGGGCGTCTCCGGCGAGCTGTGGGCAGTCCACGGCGGCGGTTTCTACAATCCGCAGAAGTATCTGGTGGCGCCGGCCGAGCTGCCCCAGGAACTGCACTGGTTCAAGTGGGAAGCCTATGCCACCTGGATCACCGGCGTGGCCATGCTGTTCATCGTCTATTACTTCAATGCCTCGGCCATGATGGTGGACAAGTCGGTGGCCAATCTCTCCGGTATCGAAGCGGTGGGCGTGGGCATCGGTACGCTGGTGCTGGGCTGGATCGTCTATGACCTGCTGTGCCGCTCGCCGCTGGGCAAGCGCGAGGGCCTGCTGGGGCTGGTGATGTTCGTCTTCATCGTGGCCGTGGCCTATCTGCTCACGCACCTGCTGTCGGGACGGGCCGCCTATATCCATGTGGGTGCCATGATCGGCACCATCATGGTCGGCAATGTGCTGATGGTGATCATCCCCGGACAACGCAAGCTGGTGGAGGCGATGCAGCAAGGCCGCTCGCCCGACCCCATCCACGGTCGTCGCGGCAAACAGCGCAGCGTGCACAACAACTACTTCACGCTGCCCATTCTGTTCATCATGATCAGCAACCACTATGCGATGACCTATACCCATGCCCATAGCTGGCTGGTGCTGGCGGCGATCATGGCGGCGGGTGTGCTGATCCGTCACTTTTTCAATCTGCGGCACAAGGGCCGGGTATCGATCGGTTATCCCATCGCCGGCGTGGCCCTGCTGCTGGCGGTGGCGGTGGCGATCGCACCGCGCCCGGTGGCACCGGTGGCATCTGCGGCACCGGCGTCTGCCGCTGCAGGCAGCGCCCCGGTTGCAGCGGCAGCGCCCGACTTCACCAGGATCCAGGCCATCATCACCCAGCGCTGCGCCAGCTGCCATTCGGACAAACCGACCCAGGCCGGCTTTGCCACGGCACCGGCGGGCATGATGCTGCAGACCCCTGAGCTGATCCACCAGCACGCCGCCAAGATATTCCAGCGCGCCGTCCAGACCAAGGATATGCCGCTGGCCAATATGACCCAGATGACCGACGAAGAACGCGCCGACGTGGCCGCCTGGTTCCAGGCCGGCGCCAAGTAGGCCTCGATCACGTCAGAAAGAAGACACCACACATGCATACCATCACCATCGACGGCTTCAACCTCAGCGCCGCGCAAGTCATCAGCGTTGCCCGCGCACCGCATCTCAAGGTCACCCTGGCCGACTCCTCGCGCGCGGCCCTCAAACACAGCCGCGACTACATCGAAAGCACCTGGATGCACGATGAAGCGCCCATGATGTACAGCTTCAATACCGGCGTGGGCTTGCTCAAGGACACGCGCATCAAGGTGGAACATATCGAACTGTTCCAGACCCAGTTGATCCGCGCCCACAGCGCCGGCATCGGCGAACCCTTCTCCGAGGAAGTCAGCCGCGCCACCATGCTGTTGCGTGCCAACGCGTTCGCCTCCAACTATTCCGCGCCCCGGGTGGAGGTGGTGGATCGCCTGCTGGCCTTCCTCAATGCCGGCATCCACCCCATCATGCCGCAGAAGGGCTCGGTGGGCGCTTCCGGCGACCTGGCACCGCTGGCCTACCTGGCGGCCGCCATCGCCGGTTTTGACGAGACCGAGGTGATGTTCCAGGGGCAGCGCATGCGGGCTCCGCAAGCCATCGAACTGGCCGGCATCGCACCGGTGAAGTTCGACCTCAAGGCCAAGGATGCCTCGGCGCTGATCAATGGCTGCACCGCCTCGCTGGCGGTGGCCATCCTGGCGGCGCACGATGCGCGCCACCTGCTGACGGATGCCTGCCTCTCGCTGGGGTTGACGCTGGAGGCCATGCGCGCCGAGATGTCGGCCTTCGATCCGCGCATCCAGCAGGCGCGGCCGCATGCGGGGCAGATCAAGACGGCGGACGTGATCCGCACCCTCCTGCAGGGTTCCACCCGCACCACCCACGCAGCGCGTGCGGTGCAACTGCCGGACGAGCTGCGGCGCACCGATATTCCCTATACCTCACGCATCCAGGATGTGTATTCGCTGCGTTGCGCGCCCCAGGTGTATGGCCCGGTATTCGATGCGCTGGACTACATCGACACCATCGTCGAGAAGGAAACCAATTCCGCCACCGACAACCCGCTGATCTTCAACAAGGAAGATGGCGAGGGTTTCGAGATCATTTCCGGTGGCAATTTCCACGGCCAGTACCTGGCCCAGGCCATGGACCTGCTGGCCATGGCGATCACCGACCTGGGCAGCATCTGCGAGCGCCGCATTGCGCGGCTGATCGATCCCACGCTGTCATGGGGGCTGCCGCGCAACCTGATGAGTGGCGTGCGCGGCGTCAATACCGGCTATCCGGTGGTGCAGTGTTCGATGAGTGCGCTGGTGATGGAAAACCGCACGCTGTGCATGCCGGGCAGCGTGGACAGCATCCCCTCCAAGGGCAATAGCGAGGATCACATCTCCAACTCCACCTGGTGTGCGCGCAAGGCCCTGACGGTGGTGCAGAACACGCAGTACATCGTGGGCGTGGAAATGCTGCTGGCAGCGCAGGCGCTGACGATGACCGAAGACCTGCTCAAGGACTTCGTCCTGGGCCGGGGAACGCAGGCGGCCTATGACGAGATCCGCCGGCAGATCCCGGCCTGCCTGGAGGGGGACCGCTGGTTCCATGACGACGTGCAGGCCGCGCAGGGCTTTGTGGTCAGCGGGTCGGTGCGCGAGGCGGTGAGGGCGGCCATCGGACGTTTCGTCTGATCCCATCCTGGGGGAAGAAAGCCGAAAGGCCGTCCGGTGTCATGCCGGACGGCCTTTTCCGCTTAAACAATATAAAGAATTTACACTTCGGCCCACTGCCGCAGCAGGTTGTGATAATGCCCGGTCAGTCCCAGCACTTCATCGGTGTCGCCGATCTGCTGGCGCAGGCTGTAGATGTTGCGGTCCAGTTCGAAGAGCATGCTGCGCTTCCAGTCGTCGCGCACCATGCTCTGGGTCCAGAAGAAGGAACAGACGCGGGCGCCGCGGGTGACCGGTTCGACACGGTGCAAGCTGGTAGAGGGATAGACGATCATGTCGCCGGCCGGCAGCTTGACCTCATGGGTGCCGTAGGTATCGACCACCACCAGCTCGCCCCCTTCGTACTCGTCCGGGTCCGACAGGAACACCGTGGTGGAGACATCGGTGCGGATGCTGCCGGCGGCATTGGGCAGGTTGCGCACCGAGCCATCGACGTGCAGGCCGTAGTGCTCGCCGCCTTCGTAGCTGTTGAACAGCGGCGGCATGGTCTTCTTGGGCAGGGCGGCGGCGAAGAACAGGGGATTCCTGCGCAGCGCCTCCAGGATGATCTCCCCCAGCTGGAAGCCCAGCGGCGAATGCTCCGGCAGTTGCCGGTTGCGCTTCACCCGTGCGCCCTGGTCGCCGACGGTGGCGCGGCCGTCGATCCAGTCGGCGCGGTCGAGTTCGGTGCGGATGTGGCGCACCTGCTCGGCGCTGAGGACTTCGGGAATGTGCAGCATCATGATGAACCTCTCCTGTCGCGAATGAAAAGGCCCCTCCACGCGGGAGGGGCCGTCAAGTCTGGCTGATCCATGAAGGACTCAGCGGGCGCCACCACTTTAGGCAAAGTGCATGGCGCCGGGGCTGAGGCAGATCAAATCATCGCCATGGGCAGGGTCAGAACTTGAAGTTGGCGGTGAGTGCCACGGCGCGTGGCGAACCCGGGGTGTAACGATAGCCGCTCTTGTTGATTGCCGCTACGTAGTCCTTGTTGAAAATATTGTAGAGATTCAACTGCAGGTCCACGTTCTTGTTCACGACATAACCGAGCATGCTGTCCACCACCCAGTAGGAATTGGCGTACTTGGGCGTGCCGACCGCGCCGTCGGTGCCGCGCAGCAGCGAGCTGACGTAGCGCGCACCGCCGCCGATGGTGAAGCCCTGCGGGAGGCGGTAGGTGGCCCAGGAGGTGAAGGCCTGCTTGGGGGTGTAGGCCAGGTTGTTTTCACCCGACGCGGTGGTGATGGCACCGCTGTCGACCTTGGTGTCCATCCAGGTGTAGCCGGCGGCCACCGAGAGGTTGTTGGTGACGTCACCGGTCACGCCCAGTTCGATCCCCTGCACGGTCTTCTTGCCGGTCTGGAAGTAGCGACCGGAGGTGCCGTCCTGCTCGACTTCATTGCTCACTTCGGTGTGGAACAGGGCAGCGGTCACGGCCAGCTTCTTGTTCAGCAGATCCCACTTGGTACCCAGCTCGCTGGTCTTGGTCTTCTGCGGCGCGTAGTTGGAATTGGCGGCGCTGTTGACCGCGCTGGAGAGCGCGAAGTTGGCGCCACCCGGCGGCTGCTGCGAAGTCGCATACAGCGCGTAGATGCTGCTGTAGTCGGTCGGCTTGAAGATCGCGGCCAGCTTCCAGTTGAACAGGTTGCCCGAGGTCGACAGGTTGGTGATGGTGCCGGCGGCGTTGGAGTAATAGGTGGTGCGATAGTGGTCTTCGCGGATGCCGCCGTTGATCGACCATTGCTCGTTGAACTTCACGGTATCGAACAGGTAGGCCGAGATGGTATCGGTCTTGCCGTCGTTGTAGCCGGTCGGGGTGATGGTGAAGCTGCCGTTGCCGAAGTTGGCGTTCGGACTATACAGGTTGGCCGCCGGCAGCGTGCCGCTGGTGGTGAAGGAGGTGGCGTGCTGTTTTTCCTGCGTGAATTCCACGCCGCCCACCAGGGTGTGCTGCAGCGAACCGGTCTTCAGGTTGGCCGTCAGGTTGGTCTGGTTGGTGAGGATCTCATTGGACTGGTCCTTGCGGGTGGGCAGGTTGCGGGCCAGGGTCCAGGTCGACAGATTGGTCGCCGAGGGGGTGAGCAGGCCGGTCGGTCGGGTGCTGGTGGCGGTGCCGGTCGCCATGAAGGAGGTCAGGAAATAATCCTGGGTGGTCTTGGCGTAGCGGGTGGTGTTCTGCAGCTTCAGGTCCTGCGAGAAGTCATGTTCCACGCGGGCGGTGAACATGTCGGAGGTGACCTTGTCGTAGTCGTTCACGCTGCCGTAGAAGTTGCTGGAACCCACGCGCGGGGCGCTGGAGATGTACGGACGGGCCGGGTCCGGCGAGGTATAGCCGGGCAGGCCGATGGTCGGCACACCGCCGTCGGGGACGTTGTCCTGGTCGATGTGCAGGTAGTTCAGGAACACCCGGGTCGGGCCGTTCAGGCCGAAGGCCAGCGAGGGCGCGATGCCGTAGCGGTCATTCTTGACTTCGTGGCGCCCGGGGACGCCGCTGTCCTGCTTCATCAGGTTCAGGCGCAGGGCGATGCCGCGGTCTTCATCCAGGACCTTGTTCCAGTCGGCGGTACCGCGCTTCTGGTTCCAGCTGCCATAGGTGGTGGAGGCGTTGAAGAAGTTGCTCATCTCGGCCTGCTTGGTGACCAGGTTGATGGAACCGGTCGGCGAGCCACGGCCGTTGTCGGTGCCGGCCGGACCCTTCAATACTTCCACCTGCTGGATGTTGAACATGTCGCGCGAGATCGACCCGAGGTCGCGCACGTTGTCCACGAAGATGGCGCTGGAGCTGTCGAAGCCGCGCATGTAGATGGCGTCGCCGGTGCTGGTGTTGCCGTTCTCACCGAGATAGAAGGTGCCCACGCCGGGGCTGTTGCGCAGCGCCTCGGTCAGGGTGGTGGCGCCTTGCTGGTCGATCAGTTGCTTCTTGATGACGGTCAGGGTCTGCGGGGTATCCACCAGCGGCTGGCTGTATTTGGTGGAGGAGGCCTTGTCGGCCTTGTAATCCGATTCCTGGGCGGCGGTCACTTCCACCTTGGGCAGGGTGCTGGTCTGGGCGTGGACGCCGACGGCGGGCAGCAGCAGGGCGCCGGCAACGGCGGCGGACAGGCGGGTCGAAGCGAACGCGGGCTGCGCGTGCTTGCGGCTCTTGATGTAGCTCATGGCAAGGTTCCGAGAGAAGTTGTTTTGGGTTCTCTTGGCTGGCTATGAGTCGGACGGGCGGCCGGTCGGTCAGCGGGGACCCGGCCTGCACCGCCGCAATGGCTGGCGAGTACGTGTTTTTTTGTTATCTGATATCGCTCGTTGTCTAACAACTGGATACAAGATATTTACAATTATAAAAGACACTCTAAATAAAAGTGATTCTTATTCGTAAAAATTTTATTTCGGGGGGCGCCAACGCGGTATCTGTGTTGTACAAAGAACACGGACAGGATTGGTCAGCAATGACCAGACGTCGGCAATCCGGCTTGAGAAGGCATTTCCGTCGGTCTCGGAGACGAAGAGGGAGAGGAGG